>JAICHC010000618.1 GCA_025922795.1 Candidatus Binatia bacterium
ATCGTCGAAGAATGGAGCGGAACCAAGGGTGAAGATTCAAATTCTTTCGGCCGCCATGGCGAGCCGGATTGCCGCCGGCGAAGTGGTGGAGCGGCCCGCGTCGGTGGTCAAGGAGCTGGTCGAGAACTCGCTGGACGCCAACGCCACGGAAATTTTCGTGTGGATCGAAAAAAGTGGCAGCTCGCTTATCCGCGTTAGGGATAACGGCGAAGGCATGGCACCCGAGGATATGGATCTTGCGGTCGAGCGCCACGCGACCAGCAAGCTCAGGGAAGACGAAGATCTATTCCGCATCGCAACCCTGGGTTTCCGCGGTGAGGCATTGCCGAGCATCGGCGCGGTCTCGCGGATGGCGATCACCTCCCGACCGCGAGGCGCGCTGAGCGGGCATCGTCTCTGTCTCGACGGCGGGAAGAAAAACGAAATTGGCCCGATCGGCACGGCCTTCGGAACGACGATCGAGATCAAAGACATTTTTTTCAATACGCCGGCGCGGCGCAAGTTTCTTAAAGCGCCCGCCACCGAGTTGAGCCATATTTGCGATGTCATTAACCGTATGGCTCTGGCTCATCCTGAGGTTCATTTCCGTTTGCACCACGACGCGCGCACGGTTGCCGATTATGTCGCCGTCAGCGACCCGAAGGACCGGTTGTCGCAGGTTTTCGGACCTAACGTCGCCAGCAGGTTGGCTCCTTTTCAATCGAGTCAGGACGAGCTTGCGGCGCGCGGCTTTTTGACCTCGGCGCCGGTATCGTATCCCAACGCGCGCTATCTCTTCACCTTTGTCAACCGGCGCTACGTGCGCGATAAAGTTCTCAACCACGCGGTTCTGTTCGGCTATGAAACTTTGCTGATGAAGGGGCAATACCCGGCCGTCGTCTTGTTTCTTGCGCTGCCGTTCGGCGAGGTGGACGTGAACGTTCATCCGGCTAAGTACGAAGTGCGCTTTCGTCGGCAGTCGGATGTCCATCAGGCGGTTTCCCGGGCGATCCGCGAGGCGCTGCAAAGGGAGGCCAAGGAGCCGGCGCTCAGAGGTTTCGTGACTTTCGCCGGATCGTATTCCAGCGTCACCGAGGCGCCGCAGCCGTACGCGGACTCGCCGCTTTCGGTGCTGAGCGATGCCGGGCCGGTGCGACCGGTCTCTTCGGCGTCGTCGCCGCGAGCCGAGGGACGGCAGCAAGGGTTCTTTTCATCGATGCGGATCCTAGGACAGATCCTCGGCTGCTATTTGGTGTGCGCCACGGCGGAGGGGCTGGCGCTGATCGACCAGCACGCGGCCCATGAACGAGTGGCTTTCGAGAAGCTGCGCCGTCAACTGGACGCCGGCAAAGTGGAAAGCCAGAGCCTTTTGATATCGCAAACGGTCGATTTGAGCCCAGGTGAGATCATGCTCTTGGAGCAAAAGCTCGGTCTACTCAACCGCTTCGGTTTCGAACTGGAACCGTTTGGCCCCGGCGCCTATGCGATCACCGCGGCCCCCGCATTATTGCCGGCCGAAGACTACAGTCAGATTGTGCGCCAGATGGTCGCGGAATTGGCCGAGGTCGACGTGTCCGCGAAGCTGCGCCAGCATCTCGAAGAGCGCCTGGCGACGATTGCGTGTCATAGCGTCATCCGCGCCAATCGTATGCTTGAAGCGGACGAGATGCGCGCCTTGCTCAGCGATTTGGATCGAATCGAATTCGCCACTCAATGCCCGCATGGCCGGCCGGTGTTGCTCGAGTTCCGGCGCGAGGAGCTCGAAAGGCTCTTCAAACGGATTGTCTGATGAGCCGCGCGCGGAGCGTGGTTTTTTCCCTTGCTCATGAAACCCAAGCTGATCATCATTCTCGGCCCGACAGCGGCAGGCAAAAGCGAGCTGGCGTTGGAGTTGGCTCTGCGTCTCGATGCCGAGATCCTCAACGCCGATTCCCAGCAAGTGTATCGCCACATGGACATCGGCACGGGGAAGTTATCTAGAGCCGACCGAGGGCGCGTCCCGCATCATTTGATCGATTTGGTCGATCCGGACGAGGAGTTCAACGTTGCGCTGTTTCGCCGGTTGGCGACCGGCGCGATCGGAGAGATTCAGGCGCGCGGGAAAAATGTGGTTGTCTGCGGCGGCACCGGCCTTTATTTAAAAGCGCTCACCCACGGGCTTTTCACCGGCCCCGGCCAGGATCCCGAATTTCGCCGCAGGCTGGAGGGCGAGGTCGATCAAAGCGGCCTTACAAATCTCTATCAACGGCTGATCGCCATCGACCCGAAGGTTATTTCCTCGATCCACCCCAACGATCGCCAACGCATCATCCGCTCCCTGGAAGTATTCGAACTCACCGGCCGGCCGCTCAGCGTCTGGCAGAAAGAGCATTCGTTTCAGGAAGAACCGTTCGACGTCGTTAAGGTCGGTTTGATGCGGGAACGCGCCGAGCTGTATGACCGGATCAACCGGCGCACTGAACAGATGATTCAAGAAGGTTTGCTCGAAGAAGTGCGCGGGCTGGTGACACGGGGATTCGGATTGGATCTCAAGCCGCTGCGCAGCGTTGGCTACCGCCAGATGGGCGCGGTAATTCGCGGCCAGATGGATTTGAGCGCCGCCGCGGAGGAAATCAAACAGGAGACCCGCCGGCTCGCCAAGCGACAGCTCACTTGGTTTCGCCAGGATCGCGAAATTCGCTGGTATCATCCGCAGACAGGGAAGCAAGACATTTTCCAGGCGGCTGCCGAGTTTTTACATAGCGCGCCGGGCAATCCTTTGCCCGAACGCACCAGGAGTGAGCATGAGTAACCGGTTATTTTGGTTCCGTCGATTCGTCGCTGCGCTGGGGTTTTTTTTCGTCCTGCCGAGCGGCAGTCACGGCGCGGATTCGGCTTTCAACTGGAAAGTGCTGGAGGATGAAGCGGTTTTGCTGCTGAGCCGCTATCTCCAAATCGATACGACCAATCCGCCAGGTAACGAAATCAAGGCAGCCCAATTTTTCAAAGAAATTTTCGATCGCGAAGGCATCGAAGCTAGGATCATCAAATCGGCGCCGGGCAGAGGCAACATCTATGCGAGACTGCGCGGCGACGGCTCGAAGAAAGGCGTGCTGCTGCTCAACCA
>JAICHC010000619.1 GCA_025922795.1 Candidatus Binatia bacterium
CCGGAGATCGTCCAGCAGGAGCGGATCCTCGCGGAGCTTTTGGGGAAAGAGTCGCTCGGCCAGGCCCGGCACGAAGGCGACGCCGAAGGCGCGGCCGCGCGCTTGATCGGGATTGCAAACAAACACCCGGCCGTATCGATGCGCGGGTGGCTCCACTTCCAGCGCGGCCAGGCGATCGGCAAGCACGTCGCGCACTTCGGCCAAGCTCACCGGCCCAACCGCGGCCATGGGACGGAGATCGGCGAGCACGCGCAGTACGAACTCAGGACGGCGGAGCACCCGCGGCGCAAATTCTTCCAGTCGCCCGATCCAAGCGCCCCACGTCGCGACGTTTGGCCAGGAAGACATCTCTTCGATGAGCGGCAGTGCAAAACCGCGGAGGTGCGCAAGGTTTTGCCGCTCGCGCTCGAGGCGTGCGATCCGCGACGAGTCCGGCTGCTCGGATGTCAGCTCAAGAATCTTTAGCTCGTATTCCTCCGCCAGTCCGTTTAACCGGCGCGCCCAACGCTCGCTGCCACCGATGACCGCCGATTCTACAATCAAGCTTTCCCATTTCCACGGCGCTCTCAGCGTTCCCGCCACCACAGCCTGATCGCCATTGACCTTGGTAATCGATGCGCTCTCGTCGTCGCGACGACGATCGTCGGGGTCGTCGGGCGCCGGTTCCGAGAGCACGCCGAAGACATCGTCGCGTGAGGCAATCCAAGTCGAATGGCCGGATCCGGCGGGAGCCTTGCCGGAATCGTCAAGAGCCGGGACCTGACCGAGCGAAAGATATTCTGCAAAGCGCTTGGCGGAGAACTTCTCGGTCGCACAACTCAGAACAGCGAGAAAGGCCCGGCCCGCAGGATCGGGGCGGCGAGTGCCGCGTTCAAAGTAAGCGGGGACACCGGCCCGGGCAAGCGCATGCTCCAGCAAACCGGTATATTGCTGGGTCGAGCGGATGACAACCGCCATCTCGTCGAAGCGCACGTCGCGATTGGCTTCTTTAAGGATTCGGCGCGCGATCTCGACACATTCGCGACCTTCGCCGGGCGCCGAAAACCATATCAGCTCGCCCGTGCGCGTTCTCTCCGGCGGCGGCTCCTTTGAAAACAGGTAGTGCGCAAGCTGCGTCAGATCATTGTGCTCGGCTTGCTCGACAATCTGGATTCGCACGCCACGCTTTGCGAGTCGGCTCACAGCAGTGCTATCGCCTGCGGGCACGGTGATCATCGCCTGCGGCGACTGCTGAACCAGCGCCCACAGAAATTGTGTTTCGATTTCAGATTCAAAAGGGACATCGAGCAGCAGCAGCGGCATCGGCGGCCAGCGGGTCACAGACGAGCCCAGCGCCTGGGTCGCGGTCTCGAACAAAGAAGCCCGGTCGCTGGCGCCGGCCTCGTCGAGAAGCGTGTCAACGCAATCGAGCAGGACGGCGAGGTCAGTCCCGCTGCGCGGCAGCCCGGTCAAGTCGCCGCTCGCGACAGCAGCAAGTCGCAAGTCCAGCAAGGTGCGCGCCAGCGCCTTCGGAAATCCCGGCGTCCCGGCGACAGGCGAGAAATACTTGAGCGCTTCATCGCTGCGGGCCTCGAACGCCGCCCGGGTCGCAACTGCTTCGTGACCCAACGCCGTCGTGGGAGCGCACTCCCGCGCAGCGAGTTCTATCACCGCCAGCCGGGCCGCAAGCTGCGTGAAAGAGAGTCGGTGCAACCCAAACGTCGCGCCTCTCTCCAGCGAAATCGCGCGAGCGAGATCGTCGACCGAGCCGCGTGATGCGCCGAGGAGAAGCACCTCTGCGCCGGGCTCGAACTGGTTCAGAAACCGCCGCGCCTCGCGCAGCCGAGCTGCCGCCGAACCTGACTGAACAGCCGTAACAATGCCTCGAATGGAGTTCGATTCAGTCATCTCAGGCCCCGGTGCTTATCGACATAGTCATGCTGCGCTGAAACATCATATTGCTGCTACGAGGGCTCATTTTCGGTATTCCCGCGGAAAGGGAATCGAGGTTCGCCTATGCTTTTCTCGGGTCCGCCAATACGGAAGATACAGGAGAAAACGCGACCGGGCTTCTAGTTTCCACGCTACCACACTTGATTTGCTTGATCACCTATTACGTGTGAGATCGCCTGCCCGTCATAGGTTGACAGCGCCATCGATCTCATATGGGAAGAACTGAAAAGCTCCCGGTTCTACGACAATAGACTTGATCCAATGTTTCAACTTTAGAAGGTGAAATCGGGCCGCTGCACCGCGCCTTATAAACGCTAGCCTGGCAAAGTATTTACTGATGTACTGAGACAAGGAGGTGAGTATGGAAAATTAACAGGATACTATGGCAGGGCGTTCTCCCAGCACAAACCGAAGATCACTTCACAGAAACGATCGAGGAATACACGGCTTCTATTCCTCGTCCGCTTTTCTCGGTGTGGCGGTAGCGGCGATGGGAGCCCAGGGGACGCGGTCCTTTTTCCCGACCGTGAGCTGTAAAAGCCAAGGGGTCCCTTTTTTTGGGACCCCTTGAGAAACCGCCAGCAGAAGGACGGTTTTAAAAGCCGGCCGAACTACGCGGCTTTGGACTCGATCTTCTTACTTTCCTTTTGCTCGATCTGCACCGGGATCTTGCGTCCGGCAAGCTGCGCGGGAAGCGGCACATGGATCTCGAGAACGCCATTTTCATACCGGGCGGCGATCTTGTCGGTTTCTACTCCTTGGGGCAAAGCCAGCGATCGCTCGAACTTTCCGTAGAAAGTCTCGCGATATTCAGGCCCCGACTCTTCGGCTTTTCGCTCCCCCGTAATGGACAGGAGATTTCCATCGGCCTGAACGGAAACGTCTTTCGGGTCGACTCCTGGAAGATCAAGACGTACAACGTACTCGTTGTTCTTCCGGAACGTCTCCATCCGAGGCACCCAGCTGCCCGCGGGTGATTCCGAGCGTCCGAAGAACCGACCGAACAGATCGTCAATATCACGATGCCAGCTAGACAACTCATCGGACGGGTTCCATCTCATCAATTCACCGAACATAACTACGTACCTCCTTCCTTTCTCATTTGGACTTTCCGGTTAAATTTTAATTCCGGGTGAGCGCGTGTCAAGCCCC
>JAICHC010000620.1 GCA_025922795.1 Candidatus Binatia bacterium
GGAGCTGTGCGAGCTGTAGGTCTGTTCAACGCTGCTTCTTGATCTGCGCTTTTTTCGCGGAGGCGCGAATGTATTTAAGCGTGATCGGCGAAAGGTCGCTCGGACCGATCATGACCTCGATGATCGCGAAGGCGGATGACCTGGCCGCCTGATCCAAAGCGCGGTGCAACTGCGCCGCCGTCTCCACCCGAAATCCGCGACCGCCCCACAATCGCGCCAGCTCGGCGTAGCGCCAGGAGGGAAGGGCGAGGAGATCATGGCGCTTGGCGATGGGCCGGAAGATCCCCCAACCACCGTTATTCAGTAGCACGACGATGGGATTGAGCCGGTAGCGCGGCGCATGCGCGATCTCCACGCCGGTCATCTGGAATCCACCGTCGCCGGTCAGCACCAACGGACGAACTCCGGTGCCAATCTGCGCGCACAGAGCGCCCGGGATCCCAAAGCCCATCGAGGCGTAGAAACCCTGCGCCAAATAGAGGCCGTGGTCCGACCTTCACGTCGATGCCGCCGAAGAGTGAATCGCCCGCCTCGGCGACGACCATGATCTTCTTGTGCTGCGCGAGAAATTGATTGATCTCGCGCAGCACGTCGGCGACGCGCACGCGACGATGCTGATTTTTGGGCGGCTTTGCCAAATTATCGCTGTAGGCGACTTTTTCCCGGCGGTGCCTGAGATCGGCGCGCATCAAGCCGTGAACGAAATGACGCAAGGTGACGTCGGTGTAAGTGTGAAAGCTCACGTTGACCCGGTTTTCCACGGCCCAGATCGCGCGGTGGCGCAGCGCTTCCGGCGGCTGGCTGCCGCCCATTTCGATGTCCGTGAGTAACATCCCCAGGCCGACGATCAGATCCGCCCGCTCGACTCGCTCGCGGATCGCCGGCGGGCTGACGGCGCCCGCATAGACACCCATGTACAACGGATGGTTCATCGGGAAAGCCCCTTTTGCCAGAACCGACGTGCAGCAGGGAACTCCCATTTTCTCGACCAGCTTGACGATGTCTTTCGCGAGTTTGAACCGGTAGGCTTCGATGCCGATCAACACCAGCGGCCGTTGGGCACGATTCAACCGCTGCGCGGTGTCGCGAACCGCCTCATCAAGCTTGTGTCGATCAAAGTTATTTGTATTTTTTCACCACCTCGCGAAGAAAACTGTAATCCACAATATCGGCTGGGCTTACGGGTTTGCTCACGCCGAGCATTTTTTTTGCCGTCAGGATCGCGTTTTCGATGACCGTGTCTTCGACAAATCCGTCGGAAGAAAGACTGTCGACCATATAGTCATACGCTTCTTCGGCGACGTCCTTGCTAAGCGAGAACTTCTTCTGCGCGAAAGAGACAAAGCTCGCACGCTCAGTTTTGAAAGCGTTCATGCCGCGCACGAAGGCCCGCATCACTTTGCGGATCTGCTGCGGATTATTTTTGATCTTATCGCTCGAGGCGACCAGCCCGGTGAGCGGCTCGTGGAGAATCTTTCCGGCATAAAATAGTTCCCGATAACCCATTTTTTTAAGTTGAATATTCAGCGGCAATGACATCATTGCGGCCTGAACCGTCCCCGACTGTAGCGCAGCGAATCGCACCGTATCTCCGCCAAGGGCCAGGATCGTGACGTCTCGAGTGGGATCAAGTCCTAAGGCTCGGAGGGAGGCACGTGCCGACAAATCCGTCGTCGCCCCGAACGAACTCACCGCAACTTTCTTGCCTTTTAGTGCTGCGGCCGACGTGATTTCCTGGCGCGCCATGAGCGAGTGAAATACTTTGGTAAAGTCCAGACTAAGAATCTTTACAGGGAGACCCTGGACTGCGGCTCGGATACCCGTGCCGGCGCTGTAAATGAAATCGACGTCGCCCGTCATGAGAGTCTTGAGGCCCAGGTCAGCGCGAATGGAAACATAGAGTAGATCGATGCCTTCGTCCCGGTAAAAGCCCTTTTGGATCCCATAAAGCAGGGGACCAATCGAAAGTGATCCTCGGACCGAATGGCTGACGATCACCCTTTCTTGCGCGCTGGCCGGGATACCAAATACCGAACTAAAAAAGAAAAAGCCAAGAGTCAAAATCGTTTTGGTCATATTATTAAGCTTCACCTCCCGACATTCCCAACTCCCGTCCTCCGTCTTTTTCCAAGATTTTCTCGAAAGCCAACGCGCCGAGAGCGACATCAGCGATCCCCTGACCCGCGTTGTTTTTAAAGAGCGTAATCTGACGGTCGGACGTGCGCCCGGGAACCTGGCGGTTGAGTAATGCGGCAAGTTCCTGGATCTTGTCCCAAGACGTGATGCCGGATTGGACCGGGTCGAAAAGGTCGCCCTGCTCATCTTGGATCGCTTGGGACTTCGAACAGACCACGATGACGTCGGCTCGACGTAGGGTCTCGTCATCCAGCTCGCGCCGCTTCTTGCGAACAAAGCCTCCCTTCAGCAAACCCACGTTGCTCGCGACAATGGAAGTAATGTGGACGCCTTCTTCGAGCCAGCTCCCGTCGAAGACAGCGACGCTGGCATTGGTGGCGGTGAGAATAATGTCGACGCCCGTGGCGGCCTCTCGCGGTTGATCGACCGGCTCCACCGGAAGATTGAATTTTTCCGACATCTCGCGAGTGAGGGCTTCGCGATTTTCGCGCGTGCGTGTATAAACTTTGATTTTTTCGAACGCGTAGAGTTTGGACAGAGCGACCAGATGCGCTCGCGCCTGATTGCCAGCCCCAAAGAGACCTAAACTTTTGGCATCTCTTCGCGCCAGAGCCACCGTGCCGACGGCGCTCGTCGCCGCGGTTCTCAGTTCCGTTGCGGCGTGGCTGATGGGAAGCTCTTGGCTGGTAGGATTCCCCAAGAGAATCCCGCGCAGCTCGGCGGTTGAAGCATCGTAGAGGACAGTCACCGGATGACCGTGAAATACCGATTTCTGATGGTCCTGAAACTGCTTTAAGAGTTCACAATGACTCATGTACCCGGTCATTCCGAGAAAGGGCGCCGCGCCGTGATGAATGCTGACGCGCACCCCGTCAGGAGTGTGGGTTCGTTGCCGCGGATTGTTGAGAACTGGATTTTTTCCCCACTCTCGAAACGCTGTCTCCAC
>JAICHC010000621.1 GCA_025922795.1 Candidatus Binatia bacterium
CACATATGAGTTTTGTTTTTCGACGCCGCGCATGCGCATGCATAGATGCTCGGCTTCGATCACCACGGCGACGCCGAGCGCGTCGAGCTTGTCCATGATGATGGTGGCGATCTGATTGGTCATGCGCTCTTGGACTTGCAAGCGCCGCGCGTAAACATCGACCAGACGGGCGAGCTTGGAGATGCCGACGATTTTGTGATGCGGTATGTAGGCGACGTGTGCCTTGCCGAAAAACGGCAGCAAGTGGTGCTCGCAAAGAGAGTAGAAGTCGATGTCCTTCTGCACGATCATTTCCTGGTAATCTTCCGTAAATAACGCGTCATTGATCACCTTGGCCGGATCCATTTCATAACCGCGAGTCAAAAAAGTGAAGGCCTGGGCAACGCGTTGCGGCGTTTTTTTCAGACCCTCACGATCGGGGTCCTCGCCCATGGCTTTGAGGATCTTGCGAATGTGTTCTTCCATCGTTGCTCCGTCGGGATGCTGAAGCTGGGTGCGCTCAGGGGTGGCAGCGCCGTCAGAAAAGTCTTAAAAAATTAACATTTAGCCCTAAGGTGGTCAAACAAGCGAAAGCCCGTTAAAGGCGTTCGAGCAACCACTGCGGGGTAAAACGGAGCGCGTAGGCGTTGAGCATGGTCATATAGTCGGTGATCAATAAGACACCGACGATGATCAAGAGCATCCCGCCCACGATGTGGACGATTGGCAGGTAGCGGCGTAGCTGCTGTGAAAACTGGAAGAAAGAATTAATCGCCAGGGCGCTCAAGAAAAAAGGCAAGCCCAGCCCGGCGGCGTAACTGGTCAACAGGAGCGTGCCGCGATGGACTTCTCCCGCCGTGCTGGCAAGCGCCAGGGTCGCGCCGAGGATCGGCCCCACGCAGGGAGTCCATGCCACCGCAAAGGTAATTCCGACCAAGATCGAGCCGAGATAGCCCGCCGGCTTATCCTTGAGGTTGAATTGCAGATAACGGTCTAGCGCGGCGATTTTGAAAACTCCGACGAGATAAAGTCCGACGAGCACGATAAAAACACCGCCGGCAATGCGGATGATATCGCGATAGCCTAAAAAAAGCCCGCCGAGAAAACTCGCCGACGCGCCGAGCGAGATGAACACCAAAGAAAAGCCGGTAATAAACGCAACCGAGTTGAAAACCACGCGCCAGCGCACCTGCGAGCACGCTTGCTCGCTGCGCATTTCCTCGAGAGATACGCCCGAGACGAAAGAAAGATAAGATGGAATCAAGGGCAGAACACAGGGAGAGAGGAACGAAAAAACACCCGCGGCGAAAGCGACGAATACGTTGACGTCGGTCATCGTTTGCCGTCGACCAAGTCTTGGATCAGCTTGCGCGCGGGCTGATTGTACCAATCTGCGGGTCCCCAACCGCGTGCTAGGCCTTCACCCTTAGGGCCAATCAAATAGGTCGCCGGCAGTCCCCAGGCACCGTAAACGTTGCCGACCTGGGCGCTCGGATCCAATGCAATTGGGTAGGTCAGCTTGAGCTCCTTGACGAAATCGACGGCGTCTTGTTTGCGATCTTTAACGGCGACGGCGAGGACGACGAAATTTTTTTGCTTGTACTCCTGATAGAGCTTTTCCATGGCGGGCATCTCTTCGCGGCATGGAACGCACCAGCTCGCCCAGAAATTCAACAGAACAACTTTGCCGCGAAAGTCCTTGAGTGAAATCTTTTGTCCGTCGGGCGTGCTCAAGCTAAAATCCGGCGTCGGCGCGACGTCTTTCATCGGCTGGAGAATCGGCACCGCCTTGTAATTGACTTTCGACTGGCTCCAAACCGGAGCTCGGCCGAGCACCAGCAAAAAAGCGGTAAAAGCGACGAAAATAACTCGCAGAATCAACCGAATCTTCATTGCCTGCACTTTAACTAACAGGTTCAACAGACGCAATACTGGCAGGCCTGCTAACGCGAGAGCCGACGCACAAGATTTCGGTGGCAAATGCGTCCGTCGGTCACGTCCCGGCAATCGTCAGAAAACTATTTGGCCGATTTAAAGGGAGCTAAAAACACAAGGCCCTCCGATTCTGCTACCGGAGGGCTTTGTGCATTTAGGCAACCAGAACGGTTACCTTGTCGCCTGAGAGAAAGGAGGGTTTACACCACCACAACCACCTCACAAATTAGAGCTTACTTCTTTTTCTTTTTGGCTTTCTTCTTGGCTTTTTTCTTAGCAGCCATAGGCACCTCCTTTTAGGATTCCGAGGGTGGGCGTTCTGTTTTGATGAGAGTTAAAACGTGACTCAGGCGGAGACAAATTTCGTACCAAAAACCCTCCCATATTTTGTAGGTGATTCGAAGATTAAGGCACAACTGCTGGTATGTCAAGAAAAAAATATCATTCTAGAAATAATTTTTCGTAAAACTGCCACGACGTATGTCGCTCAAATCATCCGAGCATCGGATGTAACAACAACGAACTGGCAATGATCGTCATCAACAGGGCGTTTTATTCGGAAGTACTTTGGTAAAGAGCAGGTCTGCGCTGTGATCAGCTCAATTCATCTCCGGCAAACGTCAAAGCAGGGGCGGCGAGTCCTTTTCCAGGGTTTTCCGAGGAGATTCAAACCTAATGTTGGAGATCGTTGGGTTAGTTAATGTCGAGCGCCTTCATTAATTTCAGCAGGTGAGTGCGGTGCAGCCCCAGCGCCTTGGCGGCTGCGGCGCGATTGCCTTGGGCGCGCGCGAGCGCTTCGACGAGCAAAGCGCGGCGGTGGCTATTCACGGCTTCATGGAATTGTTGCCCACTCTGTGGCGCCTCAGCGCGGTGGCCGGTAACTCGCAACGGCAAATGATCAACGGCAAACGCGGGGCCGTTGCCCAAGACGACGCCGCGCTCGACGACGTTGGCCAGCTCGCGAACATTCCCTGGCCAAGAATAAGCGCCCAACCAATCCATCGCCTCGTCGGTAAAACCGGTGAACGATTTTTTGGTCTCGGCAGCGAAGCGCCGCAAGAAATAATCGGCCAGGTCGGGAATATCTTCTTTCCGATCGCGCAAGGACGGCAAGGTGATCGCGATGACATTCAGGCGATAATACAAATCTTCGCGGAACGAGCCGCG
>JAICHC010000622.1 GCA_025922795.1 Candidatus Binatia bacterium
AAATTAAGCACTCAGGGCGTGGATCGGGGGGTGGCCGATGACCTACACACGCGTTGCCTGGGCTTGGAACGAGTCGTCCCTTCGTGTCCAACCAACCCTGTTGCCTAGATACTTATGAACTCCTTAATAAGAACGGTCTCCTGTAGATTTGCCGCGGCCAGTAACAGCTTGACTTTAGCGCCTGCCCTGCCTATTTTACGCCACTTGCATTGGCTGGCTGCATCGGGCCAGAAGAAACTCTTTTTTCATTCCACTGCGCTGACCCGCAGCCAGTTTATCCATCTCGGTTAAAAGTTCTACGAGTCTGTTGGGGTACTTCGTGAGCGGTGATCATCCAATTGTATTTCCCACCAACCGAAGGGAGACTCTTATGAAGCCGAGACTGTGGTTACTGACGACGGCGATGGCAGGGCTCGCTTTAGTTGCATCGGCTCCGGCGAACGCGGCGAGCGATGACTTTTACCGAGGCAAGACAATCCGAATCATTGTCGGTTTTGCCGCCGGCGGCGGCTTCGATACCTACTCCCGGACGATCGCACGCCATATGGGCCGGCTCATTCCGGGTAACCCGACCTTCGTCGTCGAAAACATGACCGGCGCAGGCAGCCTGATCGCCGCGAACTATGTTTATAACGCGTCCAAGCCCGATGGTCTGACCATCGGGCACTTTATCGGCGGGCTGATTATGCAGCAGGTTATGGGCGGCCCCAATATCGAGTTCGACGCCCGGAAATTTGAGATGATCGGTGTGCCGATAAAGGAAAACGTCGTGTGCGCGTTGCGGAAAGAGAGCGGCATTACGAGCGTCAAAGACTGGTTTGCCGCCAAGGCGCCGGTCAAACTGGGCGGCACCGCGCCGGGCTCGACTACGGACGATGTGGCAAAGATCCTCAAGGAAGCCGTCGGTCTCCCGATTCAACTGGTGTCGGGTTACAAGGGCACCGCCAACATCCGCCTTGCGGCCGATAGCGGAGAGCTCGCCGGCGGTTGTTGGGCCTGGGAGTCTGTCAAGGTTACCTGGCGAAAAGCATTGGATACCAGGGAAGTGAACGTGGTGCTGCAGGCAATTGCCAATCCCCATCCGGAGCTAGCCAACGTTCCCCTGGCCATCAACTTCGCAAAGACCGGCGAAGCGAAGAAACTCGTCGAGGCCGGCATCCACGACACGCAGATCTTCACCCGCCCTTACGTTTTGCCGCCCGGCACGCCCAAAGACCGCGTCCAGGTTCTCAGGAAAGCTTTTTTGGACACGCTCAAAGACAAAGAGTTCTTGGCCGAAGCCGAAAAGGCCAAGTTGGACGTGGACCCGATCCCTGGCGAGCAGGTGGAAAAGATCATCGCCGGGCTATTCAAACTGGAGCCCGATGTGTTAGGAAAGTTGAAGGAGATTCTTACAAAATAATAGCTCAGCTTCGCCCGCCTGAATAAACAGGCCGGGTCCGAGCGCGTTATTTGTAAATAATCTCCTTCAGTTTGCCGAGCAGGGCCGGGTCCGTTTTGAACGAGTTGCTTATGATCCGTTCCAACTCGTCGCCGGTCACGGGATCGACGTCGAGCCTCGCTTTTTTGAGTTCCGCGACAAAGTCTCCTTCTTTCATGGTCGCGGCAAATGCCCGTCGCAGCGTCGCCGCCAGGTCCTTGGGTGTTCCCGGAGGGAGCGCGTAGGTGAGCGCAATCGCATTGTCATTGTGGACGCCGACTTCAATCAACTTGCGCGCCTCTTCGCTCTTCGCCAGGTCAATTGCGAGCGGCACTTTCGGAAAGTCCGGAGCCGGTTTGGCTGTGACTTGCAATACCGGGGTGACATCTCTCCTTTCCAAGTTTTGCTGCCAAACTGTTCTCGGCCCAACACAAGTCCCGGCAACTTCTCCGGCCTCGGTGGCCAAGCGAATTTCGGCCATTCCTTTGTAGCCGGAAACCAGTTGAATAGGCAGGCCGAGCGTCGCGCGCAGGATCTTGATGGTATTGTCGCCTGAAGTCCCGGAACCGATGCCGCCCATCTTCACCGGTGTCTTGGCGGCGAACCAATCTTCCAGGCTGTTGATGCCGCTCGCTTTGCTGAAAAGACAAACCGGGTAATAGCGCGCCGGCGCCCCGACATATTCGAATTTGCGCGCATCGAACTCGATGCCCTTCTGCCCCAGGATCTGTCCCATGAGCACGCTGCCGATAAAATTGCCGATGGTCAGTCCGTCGGGGTTGGCGCCTTTGTACAAGTAGTTCGCTGCGATCAAGCTGCCGGCACCCGGCATGTTCTCAACGGTAATTGTCGGATTTCCCGGCACGTGCTTTCGCATATGCCGCGTGAGCGCACGCGAGTAGGCATCAAATGCACCGCCGGGAGAAAAGCCCACGACGATGCGGATCACCTTGCCTTGGTAGTGATCCGGAGTGGCTGCGTGCGCGGCAAAGTTGAAGAAGAAAACCGAGGCGCTTAAAAACCAGCAGATCAGCCTGCTCATAACGTCACCTCCTCGCGGCATTCAGAGTTTTTCAGCAACCTGCTAAAGACGGTTTGATCCTGCGGGCGCAAAACGGCTCGCTTTTACCACCGGAGTTTTGAAAGTCAATAAAAATCACACCGTGCTACTTCGCCACAACCATCATCCAAATCTTGGCAAAGCACTCTCCCCTTCGGCGCCACTCGCCAAGTTAATTGTTTCATAAACTTGGCACTTCCGACGGCTCAGCCGTTGGTCTCGCCAAGCGGTGGAAAACTTTTTTTGATTGCGATAAGTGACTTTTTGTCTTTTTCGTCATTCCCCGGATTCAACCGTGTTCCCGCTTGCTCGGAATGACGCTATAGACCACAGCTCGTTTAGACAATTTTCTAACAATACGTGCCTGAGCAATGATGATCTCCGGAGCTCTTGAGGGTTTTACTTGCATCGAAGTCAGCGGCCATGTAGCCGGACCCTACGCCGGCAGTTTGCTCGGCGATCTCGGCTGCGAAGTGATCAAAATCGAATTGCCGCAGGGTGGCGATACTCACCGCGGACGTAATCCAAAGTATGAAGGCTACGGACCCAGTTTCCGCGCGCTCAACCGCAAC
>JAICHC010000623.1 GCA_025922795.1 Candidatus Binatia bacterium
CGTGGCGTGAAACAGTACCGTTGTGCTGAGAACGAATCCCCAGATAAACAGTTGCATTCCCGTGACGCCGAGAGACGGCACGGCATGCTCCAGCCACAGTCCGCATAGGTAGACGCCCAACCCCAGGGCAACCGGAATCGCTTTATCGAATCGGTTGAGCCAAACCAACTCCGGAAAGCGCGCGAAGTCCCTAATCCGCTCATATTGCGTTGCATAGTAGCGGGTGCACATGAACCAACCGGCGTGGGAACGAAAGAAGCCGTAATGCACGGGCGAGTGAGGGTCGCCGGGCGTGTCCGATTCGCGATGATGATTGCGGTGATTGGCCGCCCACCAAAGCGGGCCCCTCTGCGCCGAAGAAGCGCCAACCATCGCGAAGATAAATTGCGCCCATCGCGAGGTTTTGAACGTGCGGTGAGAGAAATAGCGGTGATAAATGCCGGTGATGGCGAACATCCTGACCAGATAGAGCCCCACCGCGACGTAGAAAGCGGTCCAGCTCCAGCCGACGACAAAAATCCCGAGACAGCTTAAGTGAAGGATCACAAAAGGTAGGCAGCGTAACCAGTTCACCCGGTCAATATCGCGAATTCTTCCAACAGCTCCGGCGGCATGGTAATCGGCGTCGAACCATTGGACGAGAGTTGCGGCTAGGATGCTTTGTAGTCTCTTCATTTAAACGTGCAACCATAGCATGTGCTTCGCTACCGTTCAATAAAATTAGGTCAAAATGTAGAAATTTCGCAAGCTCATCCTGCTAAACCGCCACAGACTGCATCCATGGGCGGAATTGATCACGCGTCGGCCATTTGCGACGGCGGGTTAGTCGCTTTACGTGTTTCTTGACACTCTTCATGGCCGGATGATATGAGCCCGCTCAGATTGCAGATGCATTTGCGATAGCACTTTGGCAATGATCTGACGATCTGCAGGCGTGGCGGAGTTCGACCGGCTTTCGGCCGGGGGCCCGGAAGGGCCGATGGATCCATCCGCTTACACGGCGTAATGAACGCGTTTTCATCTTTAGTTTCAGACCCCGGCGAAAAATTATCGGCGTCAATCAACCGAGGAGGTGTGACATGGCGTACACGGTTAAAAAAGTCGACGTTTGGGCGGGAGAAATTGCCGATCGTCCCGGCGGGCTCGCCAGCACATTAGCGGCGCTGAGTAGCGCCGGCGCCAATATCGAATTCGTCGTCGCTCGCCGCGCCGCCGATAAGCCCGGCACCGGCGTTGTCTTTCTCGCGCCGGTCAAGGGTGCTAAGCAAAAAGCAGCCGCCCAGCAAGCTGGTCTGGGCACGAGCGAAAGCTTGCATTCGGTGCGGGTGGAAGGACCTGACCGCGCGGGACTCGGCGCCAAGATGACCGACGTCCTGGCCGGCGCGGGCATTAACGTAAGAGGTATCTCGGCGGCAGCGATCGGCCGGCGCGGCGTGTCGTACTTTGCGTTCGACAGCGCCGCGGATTCAGATGCCGCGGTACGTCTCTTGAAAAAGGCGTTGAAATAGATTCAGTCGACGCTGGTAACTGATCTCAACCGGTGTCACTTCGCCGGGCGCAAGGTCGCCGACATTGTCGGTTGCGTGATTAAAGATCCTTGCGGCGTTGATAACCCCAGCCGACGGTAGATATATCGAACAGATTGCCGTCGGGGTCCGAGCCGCGCCCCTCGGCATAAGTCGCTTCGCGCTCCTTCGGCGTGCCTTCCGGATAGATTTCTTGGATGCGTTTGGCGACTTCTTGGTTGTCTTCGACTTGAAAGCCGAAGTGATACAGGCCAGGCTGATGTCCCGGCTCTTTGGGATCGTTGGCGTTCAAGATCGCAAGGTTGACCTCACCGTCGGAGAGGTGTATCGAGCCGTTTTTTGTCCGGTACATTTCATTCATTTCGAACACTCGCTTGTAGAAGTCGGCGAGCCTATCGGGTTGATGCGTAAGAATAGCGAGGTGGCGAAGCTTAGCCATGGACGGGCCTCCTTTTGCCTTTTGCGACGACCTCCAGGGCTACCATCGCCTCGGCGCCCTGTCAATTATCTGTCAAACGGGTTCAAACGTTCAAGTCGCCTGTCCCTGAGCCGAGTCGAAGGATCAACGATTCGCTTCGCCAAACGTCCAGCCTGCTTCGGTAAACCATTCCGTGGCCAGCCTGTTCACAATTCGGCGAAGTAGCGTGCCATACGATCGCGGTCCTTTGCATCGGAAATCGGTTCGAGCCCCGCACGCATGTTATCGGCTAAATGATCGAGCTTGCTGGTGGCGGGAATGGCACAAGTGACCGCGGGATGAGAAATGATGAACTTCAGGAAAAACTGCGCCCAACTCGCGCAACCGATATCCGTGGCCCAGGCCGGCAGCGATTTGCCGCGGGCGCGGCTAAATAACCGACCTTCGGCAAACGGCCGGTTGACCAGTACAGCGAGCTGCTTTTCCGTGGCGAACGGTAGGAGCCGTTTTTCCGCTTCGCGCTCAACCAAGGAATAATTGAGTTGAACGAAGTCCAGCTCTTCGCTGGCAATGACCCGCTCAAGCTCAGTATAAGCGCTCGCCGTATAGTGGGTAACCCCGATGTAGCGAACCTTGCCTTCCGCCTTCCAGCGTCGCAGCGTGTCGAGGTGAGTTCGGTAATCGACCAGATTATGGACTTGCATCAGGTCCATGCGCTGGGCGCGCAGGCGTCGGAAGGATTCCTCCATCTGCCGCACGCCGGCTTCACGGCCGGAGGTCCAAACTTTGGTCGCGAGAAACAGTTGCTTGTGCACGCCCAGTTCGGCGGCGAGGTCGCCAGCGACGGTTTCGGAATTGCCATACATGGGAGAAGAATCGATCACGCTGCCGCCCGCCCGGGCAAAATCGCGCACGACTGCTTTGAGCGGCTCGCGCGCCGGCCGGTTTAAGCCGACGTCAAAGGTCTGCCAGGTGCCGAGACCGATGACGGGGAGGTCCTCGCCCGTGCGCGGAATCGGTTTGCGCTTGATCGCTTGGGCCATCGCTCGTCCTCCCGTAAGCGCCAACGCGGCGCCGGCTGCGAACGTCAAGAATTGTCGGCGCGAG
>JAICHC010000624.1 GCA_025922795.1 Candidatus Binatia bacterium
GCCAGCCCGCGGACTGTTATCGTCTTACTAAGGTGTTCGTTAGTTAGTGGACATTCTGGGACGTAGGGGGGAGTCGTGGAAAGCGCAGGCATCAGGACTCAAAGGACGCTTTCGCACCCACGCCGAGAATTACGCACTCGGGGCGTGGATCGGGTGGTGGCCGATGACGCCCAGACGCTTTGCCTGCGCTTGGAACGAGTCGTCCCTTCGTGTCCAACATACCCTGTTGTCTAGATACTTATGAACTCCTTATAGTACGATCGCAAAACGTGCCGGGCTCTTACTTCGCGTCATGAAAAATAATTCCCAAGGTGTAGCGGCGCCCTGAATGAACGGTGCTGACGCCATGGCGAAGGGTGGCCCGGTAATAGCCGCGCGCGCCTCGGATCGGACGATGATGAACCGAAAAGATCACCGCATCGCCCTGCTCCGGGGAGAGCACTTCGACACGCGATTGACGGCGCGGCCGCTGTTCGGCAAGGACGAATTCACCGCCTTCGAAATCCCGGCCGCAGCGGCTCAAGAAAAAGGTCACTTGGAACGGAAACGCGAGTTCGCCGTAGAGATCCTGGTGCAGGCAGTTGAAGTCACCGGCGCCGTATTTCAGCAGCAAAGGTGTCGGTCGCTTTTGGCCGGCGCGATGACATTGACCGATAAAGTCCGAAAGGCTTTCAGGGTACCGGCGCTTGTTGCCGAGCCGTTCGGACCACTGGTTGGCCAACGGCGCCAGGCGAGGATAGATGGAAGACCTGAGCTGCTGCACGATTTCAGGCAGCGGATAGTTGAAATACTTATACTCGCCCCGGCCGAAAGCATAGCGGGACATGTCGATCCGCGAACGAAAGCGCTCCTCGTCGTCGTAATAGCCGGCGACTTCTTCACAACTTTTCTTAGTGAGCACGCTCGGAATCAGCGCAAAACCGCGTTCATCGAGAGGTAAGTGCACCCGGTCCCAGTCGATTTCATGCTGTCGAAATGGCTCCGGCATACTCATGAATGACCTCTCTCCTTCGGCGATGCAGCGCCTGCTTCGAAGGCCAGGAGCTTCTTTTTCACGTCGAGGCCGCCGGCAAACCCGGTAAGAGCTCCGTTCGCACCGACGACGCGATGACATGGGACGATGATCGACAAAGGGTTCTTGCCATTGGCAGCGCCGACCGCACGGACCGCCTTGGCTGAGCCCACCGTTTTGGCCAAATCCCGATAGCTTCGGGTTTGACCGAACGGTATTTCTCGCAAGGCCCGCCAGACCTTCTTTTGGAATTCGCTCCCGTTCGGCTCAAGCGGAAGATCAAATCCGGTTCTCCCGCCCGCGAAATATTCTCCGAGTTGACGCTCGGTTTCGAGCAGGATCGGGTGCTGCCTATCGAGCTTCAGCGGAACGAGTTTGACTCGATTTGGCCGTTCATACTCCCAGAGAACGGCAACGAGAGCGGTAGCACTCGCGACCAGCTTGAGTTTGCCGACGGGCGATTCGATCTCTTTATAAAATAACCTCATGCGGGTTTCTCTTTTTTTCCCGGAGAGCGCCTGGGCAAATGCCTTCCACAGGTAGGTCGCCGCATAGGATCTCCAAGGCCTGATCCGTTCCAAATTCAGATCGGGATGAAGACCGAGGACTCTCTTGAGAATCAAATCGGTCTTCGGAAATGCATCGGTGTCACCGATGGCGCGAAGGCAGATATATTCCGCCGACCACAGTCCGAGTCCTTTGGTGGCGAGAAGCGCCTGCCTCAATGCTGCGGGATCTTGCCCATCGTCAAGTGAAATAGCTCCGCTCAGCACCCGCCCGCTGAAGTCTCGAATCGCCTCCCGGCGGGCGGCTGTTGTTCTGACTGCGCCAAGATCAGAGCGCGCCAGGACCGCGGCGTTGGGAAACAACCGGGTTCTTTCTGCCGTCGAAGGATCGATAATCTCAGCGCCGTAATGGCTCACGAGCTGGCCGATCAGATTTGCTCGGTGCTCGGCGGAAACCAGCTGCCCCAGGATCGCACAAATGGCCGTTTCAAAGGGATCCCAGCCGCGAGCCAGCCGTAAACCGGGGAAGCGGCGGCATAAGGTCTCGAGCAACGGAAGTCGCCCCAAGCGCTTCTCAACCAGCGTGGGATCACAATCCAAATCGAACATTTTTCGTATCCGCTTCATCACCTCCAACCTGATCTGCGCATCCGCGGGCACAATCCGAACTTTCAGTCGCTGCTTGGCGTCAGGCGCGTGAACTTGAACGAAGCCGATGGTGTTCTCGAGCCGAAACACCCGCGCGAAAACATGGTCGGTGACTCGCTCGACCCCCGGGATTGAATGGGACTGATAAAATCCAATGATCGCGCGCCAATCGTAGGGAGATTGAAACGGCAGATTCACCTCGATACCGTCGTTGCTACGAGTCGTCGAAAGTGCGCGCATTGTTAAAGGTCGCGATGTATAACGATCCGCTAGTCCGGCCGGCAGACTTGGCATGGACGCAAGCCTGCCTGTCTCGCCTCCTTGGATTCGGCGAAAAACAGTATCCGTGTCCGATCGACCCTTGCGGCGGTGCGACAGTTGGCCCGGCAGTAAATCTTGGTTTCTCTGTGTCCCCACACTGAACTGCTCGGAATCCTCGTATCCCGATCGCCCAGCGCAAAACCCTCGCTCCGAAGCAGTTGCAATTTACGCGCGGCACCGCCTCCGTAACCGCCGATCCGGCCGTCCGCGGCAATCACGCGATGACATGGGACGTAAATCGGCACGGGATTGCTATGCATCGCGTTGCCGACCGCTCTGGCGCCCCTCGGCGCTCCCGCTGCGGCACCCAAAGCTTGATAGCTGATTACGGCGCCGCGCGTAATGTCCTGGAGCTTGCGCAAAACTTTCTGTTGGAATGCAGTGCCTGCGAGGCTCAAATCGATCTTCTGCCGCAGCGCGTTGGCTTCTCCCGCCAGATGACGGTGAATCTCCACGCCGACCTCTTTGACTGCCCGAGGATCCTCGACCAGGTCCAATTCCAAGCGCACTTTCTCGATCGTCCTCGCCAAATCGACGTCATCGACAAAATAGTGATTGAGC
>JAICHC010000625.1 GCA_025922795.1 Candidatus Binatia bacterium
CGAATGCGCGCGGCCCCTCTTTGCTGTCCTCCGTTGTGGCCACTAGTGCGGACAAATCGGACTCGAGACGGAAACCTTCGTCCATGGACAACTCGACGCCTTTTTTTATCGCTTCCTTGATGAACAACACCGACATCGGCGCGCCTTTAAGAATTCTCCCAGCCAAATCCTCCGCGGCTTTCATGACATCGCTCGCGGGCACGACGATGTTCACTAAGCCCAGTCGCAGCGCCTCCGCACCTGTGACGTTATCGCCGGTAAGACAGATTTCCAACGCCTTCGCCACGCCTACAGTTCGTGCTAACCTTTGTGTGCCACCTGCGCCCGGAATTAGGCCGCGCTTCACTTCCGCCAAGCCGAGTTTGGCATCGTCAGCGGCAACACGCATGTCACAGGCAAGCGCAAATTCCAACCCGCCGCCAACGCAGTACCCTCGGATCGCCGCAATCGTCGGTTTGGTGATTGCGGCCACCGCGCGGGTCGGCGTGTTAATCGTCGCAGAGAGTTTTTGCTGGCGACGCTCGATAGGCGAAGTCCCGGTCTCGGCGCGTTCTTTCAGGTCCATACCGGCGGAAAACGCTTTATCCCCCGCGCCGGTGAAAATCGCGATTCGAATCGCGCTGTTCTCTTCTATCTCTCTGCAGGCTTCGATCAGCTCGCGGGCCATCTGCCGATTGACGGCATTCAAGGATTCGGGACGGTTAAAGGTCACGAAGGCAATCTGATCGCGCATGTCAAAGACTATCGTTTGAAAATCCATCTATGCTTCCTTCCCCATCGGTATCTGTCGGGCGATTGCACCTCCCCGACTGAGAAGCAGACTCTTTCGCTGGGCTTCATGATGCATTCCGACACAGTCTGTGCTGACAGAAACGGGATGCGACACAGCCTTTGGAGACGGGCAAGACGAAGCACGGCGTGCATCGCTCCGCACACTACGAAACTATCGCCCTTGCGCCTTCCTTTCCTGCGCCAACTGCTCCAGAAACGACAAATCCAACAGCTCACTCACGTTCAATTTCATTCCCATCAGGTTTTTATCGTTGGCGATCACGTTCTCCATCGCCTTGGCCGTGACAATCGGCAGTCCCGGGGTCACTTGACTATAGACTCTGCGGGTTTCTTCCAGCTCCTCGATCACGTTGGAACGATAGTATTCGCCGAGATATTTGAGGACACGGTCTTTGTTTCTTTCGTCACGATAAAAATCCATGCCATCCGCCAACCCGCGCATGAAGTTCATGACCGTCTCTCGTTCAGCGCGGATGAAGGATCGCGTGGTCACCGGTCCGGCAATGGTATATTCAAAATCTTCCTTGGAAAAATCGATAAACGTCGGGTAGCCCGCTTTGCGCGCCTTAAGGGTAAACGGAGATTGAAGTACGGTCGCATGAACTTGCCCCGTCGTAAGCGCCGTCCAACGGTCGCCCTGCCCGCCGATCCCAACGATCTGCACATCCTTATCGGGAGCTAGACCGAGACGCCGCGCGGCCAGCCGGGCAATGAAATCCGTGCTCGATCCGAGTTGGCTGACTCCGATTCTCTTGCCCTTGAGATCGTCCGGTCGCTTGATCGAAGGATGGGCCGCCAAAATGTAATCCAGGCGGTTTCCGACCGCGCCGATAAACTGAAACTCCTTGGCGCCCTGCGCCCACGCCGCCACTACGGTGGAAGCGCCTTGCAGTTGGAGCAGTAGGGCCCCGGAGAGTGCCGCCTGAATCCCCATGAGCCCTCCCCGGATGTAGATCGGCTCAAGCTTCAAGCCATGTTTTTCGAATGAGCCCGAACGGTACGCAACCCAAAAGTAACTGGACGAACCGCCCAACGGGTAGCCGACTTTAAGCTCGCGCAGCGGTTTGCTCTGGGGAGAGGCCGCCGACGGCAGTTGAAGGACTAACAAGGCAATGCAGGCGAAAATGATTTTCTTGCAGCCTCGAGCGACTACTTTTGGACGATTGTCGGATAAGACGTGCTTCCAGTTTGATCCATTCATTAAATTCTCCTTTTGCCGGCCTAAAATCACCAATCCAAAGTGCTCAAGCCAACTCGAAGCAAGGCAGCTTGACCGCCGGATCGTGGGTCGGCTGGAAAACCGCTTTGACACGGTCGCCTGTTTTCACTTTCTCTTTCGACTCGCCGACCAACTTGCTTTCGATGATCACGCCTTCGTCCAAGATCACGTTGATATAGTAAATGGGAACTTCGTCTTTGAACGCCGGATTGCGCGGCACCCGCACCAGAGTGAAGCTGTGAATCTTGCCGGTGCCTTTGGACTCGATCCAATCTAGCTCGCCGAAACATTCGACGCAGGCGACGCGCGGAAAGAATTGCAATTTGCCGCAGCTCTTGCACTTTTGCAGCAAAAACTTTTCGTTCGCCGCCGCTTGCCAGAAACGCTCATCAACTTTATTGACCTTAGGAAGACTCTTCTGAGGCATTCTTGCTTCGGCCATTACTTTCTCCTTTCCATGATCAGCGCCGCCGTCGTGCCGAGATTGCGGCCATAGTTGAGCCAGCCGATGCCGGTCACCAAAGCACGCTGCGCTTTTTTAACTTGATGGCCATCGGCTTCGCCGCGCAGTTGGCGCAGCGCCTCGACGATGTGAAGATACCCGCCCGCCAAGCCCGCCTGACCTACCGACAATTCGCCGCCGCCGGTATTGACCGGGAAATCGCCTTTGTAAGTCAAATCGTGTGCGTCGACGAATTTTCCGCCTTCGCCCTTTCGGCAGAATCCCAGATCCTCGATCTGAATCATGACTGCGATCGGGTAGTCGTCATAAATTTCCACCAGGTCTATATCGGAATGTTTGACCTCGCTGAAAATGCGCTCGCCGACGACTTTCTGGCCGAAGGTGGTCTTGTCGGGCAACATGTTCGCCACTTGATAATGCGAAATTTCCGCGTCGGTCACGAGATAGACGAGCTTGTCGGTAATCTGTTTCGCCTTCTCCTCCGACGCCAGTACGATGCACTCGGCACCCGAGCAGGGCATGACGCAGTCAAAAAGACGAATCGGATCCGAGATCATCCGCGAGCTTAAG
>JAICHC010000626.1 GCA_025922795.1 Candidatus Binatia bacterium
GACCCGCGCCCAAGCCTGACATGAGCAAAGGCTACGTCTGGATGATTAATCCGAATTTCGCCATTTTCAGAGCCAAGACGGACGGCTCTCAGAGAAAGCGGATTTTGGGCGGCGACGGGCACTACTATGCCGAGACAACAGTCGCTCCAAACGGCGAGTTCATGGTGTTTACGAGCACTAAGGACGGAGACATCGACCTTTATCGCAGTGATTTGGATGGCAAGGACATCGTTCGCCTCACCAGTGAGGAAGGCTACGACGGCGGAGGATTTGTGAGTTGGGACTCAAAGAAAATCGTGTATCGCCGCGACGCCATCGAGTCGGAAACCGAGCGCAAAGACTACAAGGCGCTGCTCGCGGAAAATTTAGTTCGCCCGAGCAAACTCGAGATTTGGGTCATGGACGCTGACGGGTCGAACAAAGTGCAGGTGACGAGTCTGGGCGCCGCTAGCTTTGCGCCATTCATGCACCCGGATGGCAAGCGTATCATTTTTTCCTCGAATTACGGCGACCCGAAGGGCAGGGAATTCGACCTCTATATTGTGGATGTAGACGGCAAGAACCTCCAGCGCGTAACAACATCTCCGGAATTCGATGGTTTTCCCATGTTTACGAAAGACGGCAAGCGGATTGTGTGGGCAAGCAACCGCGGCGGTAAAGTGCAGGGCGAAACAAATCTCTTCATCGCCGATTGGGTCGAATCCGGAGGATCTGCGCCACAGCCTGTACCATCCGCCGCCGTCGCGAGGCGCGTCCGGGTTGGCCTATTACCCGCGTTTGAAGAGTCGACAACAGGCGGGCTGCTTTTGGACGGCGTGCAGCCGGACTCCCCGGCCGAAAAGGCGGGCCTAAAAGGCGGAGACAGGATTGTCGAATGGGGTGGCAGGCAAATCAATACGCTACAAGATATTCAATCAATTTTTGAAACTGCCGAGCCGGAGAAGCCGGTGAAAGTCGTGGTAATACGTGACGGGAAAAGGGTCGAATTGACCGTTGTTCCCGAGAAGATTGGCATTTAAGCTGAATCGCGGTATCCTGTTCGCGTGCCGAATGTAAGAATCGTTACCCTTGGGTGTGCGAAAAACGACGTCGACTCCGAGGAGATCGCCGGCGTTCTTGCGCAGGCTGGTTACGAGGTCGACGGATCCGAAGAAGCGGAAATCACGATTATCAACACTTGCGGCTTTTTGGAAGCGGCTAAGCAAGAGAGCATTGCTGAAATAGAGGCAGCTCTCGCCTCGAAAAAGGCGGGGAGGACGCGCAAAGTAATCGTCGCCGGATGCTTGGCGCAGCGCATGGGCGACGAATTACGGCGGCTTGCGCCGGGGGCTGACGCGTACATCGGTGTGGGTCAGATGGCGCGGTTTGGTGAAATCGTCGGCAAGCCGGAAGAGCGGGGACGGGTCGAGCACGCGGAGCCGCAGCACCTGTGGGCGGATGTGAGGACAAGGGCTCGCACGGGTGCGCCTTGGAGCGCGTATTTGAAAGTTAGCGAAGGCTGTGACCATCGCTGCACTTTTTGCACGATACCGAGTTTTCGCGGAAAGCATCAGAGCAAGCCGTTGGAGCGCGTGCTGGCAGAGGCGAACCATTTATCGAAAACCGGCGCGAGAGAAATTAACCTTATCGCTCAGGATGTAACCCAATACGGCTACGATTTATACAAGCAGTTCACGATGCCGAAGCTGCTGCGTGAGCTTTCGAATGTGGATGGCATTGATTGGATACGGCTTCTTTATTGCTATCCAAACCGGTTAACGGCAGAGGTTATCGATGCAATGGCGGCATCGAACAAGGTGTGCAATTACATCGATGTGCCGTTGCAGCACGCGCATGCCGATATCCTGCGCGCGATGAAACGGCCATGGAACGGCGAGCGATACCTTCGATTATTCGAAGATATTCGAATGGCGATGCCGGACGTAGCCATCAGGTCCACATTTATCGTCGGTTTCCCCGGCGAAACGGATGAGCATTTCGACTACCTGCTCCAATTCATGCGCGAAGCCCAGCTGGACAGGGTCGGCGCGTTTATGTATTCTCCTGAACCCGGCACCCCGAGCCATGACTTCGAGAATCAGCTTCCGGACGAAACCAAGCAAGAACGGTACGACCGCCTCATGCAGGCTCAGCAGGGGATTTCGCTGCAGAAGAATCGCGACTGGATCGGCAGAAAACTCACCGTACTCGTCGAGGGGTCAACGGAGGATGGCTGGCTAATTGGCCGCAGCCACCGCGATGCGCCCGATATCGACGGCTTGGTATTCGTAGAAAGGGCCGAGGGCTTGCGGCCAGGCGACTTGATACGAACAACCGTCATCGACGCGGCTGAGTACGACCTTTTCGCGACACCACACACTGCACTGAAGCAAAAACGCCGGCTACCACTGCGGCAGGCGGCGCCGGTTAAGCCGTTGTAGCTTGCGCGACTCGGCACACCCTGCTGAGCTTTGGCACGAGTTTTCGATCGTTTTGAGGCAGGATTCATCGATTCATCTCATTTTTGGTTTTAAACTTCGTCATTTTTTCCACCTTAACAAAATGAGCGGTAGGGGTTGTGACCAATTACCGATTACCGATTACCGAAGTACGAATACACATTCAATACTTATGTCAGTAGATGGGCGAAAGTCAACCTTAAATCTTTGTTTGGCCCTAGTTTCCGAATCGGGCAAGTAAACCCGAACGTACTTAGCGACCGATGCGACGCCTACTTCGTTGATGGTGAACGGCATGTATACGGTACCAGGGATAGAACAACCGGGCATTGAAGTTCCGTCTTTTACACCGCGAGTTTGGCATTGTCCTTGGTAACCGCACCAGTGGCGCTACCGCGTATATCAAAGCAGGGACAAACCACGTCGACTTTGCACAAGTGAGGTCATACTGTCCAAGCGGTCGTAGGCCAACCGAGAGGGGATTATGATGAAACTACTTTTTTGCTTTACCTTCGCAGCACTCGTCTTCGTGTCGTCGGCACAGTGGACCGTAGTCCACCTCCACCCGAACGGGGCATCGGATTCCGAGATAACGGACGTGCAA
>JAICHC010000627.1 GCA_025922795.1 Candidatus Binatia bacterium
AACGTTCAAGTCGTTATCCGGATTGTTCGGGACGATTTCAACTATTTGAACGGCTTGAACAATTTGAACCGACAAACGCCGAAGGAGTTTTAATGACCGACTTTAGGGAAATTCTTTACGAAAAACGGCGCGGCGGAGTTTTGATCACGCTCAACCGGCCGGAGGCGATGAACGCGATCAGCCGGAGCATGATCAAAGAACTGCACCAGGCGCTGGACGAAGTGGAAAAAGACCAAGAGGTGCGCGCGGTCGTGCTGACCGGAGCCGGACAGGCCTTTTCCGCCGGCATGGATCAGGGAACCTCGTCGGGACGGCGGCGGGACATCCACTGGCCGTACGGCATCATCACTGGCCAAACCGCCGCTGAAGTCATTGACTCCTGGCGCGTCGACCCTCGCAACTTTCGCCGCATGTGGGAGTTCGGCAAGCCGATCATCGGCGCGATCAACGGCTGGGCGATGGGTGCCGGCTCATGGTTGTCGCTGTTCACCCATATGACCCTGGCCGCCGAAAATGCCGTGTTTGCCCAGCCCGAAGTGCGTCACGGTTCGAATACGAGCTTCATGTGGACTTTACTCGGCGGATATAAAAACGCGCTGCGCTACGGCCTCACCGGCGATCACATCGACGCCCAAGAAGCGCTGCGCATCGGGCTGGTCGTCAAAGTCGTGCCGTCGGATCAACTGATCGATGAATGCTTCAAGATCGTCGAGCGCATCGCCCACGTGCCGCCGGAAACCGTCAAGATCAACCTCCAAGTCGCGACCCTGGGACTCGACATGATGGGACTACGCGACGCACTGACGTTCGACAATCAGATGTCAGCACCGGCCCATGTCATGCTGCGCGAAGAATTGCGCAAGCCGCTCGACGAGGCTCGCGCCAACAAGGGTATTCGGGAATATTTGCAGATGCGTGACGGCCCGTTCCAACCGGAGCCATTCGGACCGAGAGCGAAGAAGAGGTGAAAATTTGGAGTGTTGGAGTGGTGGAGTAACCGAAGCATAAAGTTACTGGAATGTTGGAGTAATGAAGTACTGGGTCCGGAACCCATCACTCCGCCACTCCATTATTCCATCACTCCAATTTGTTGTTTTTTGAGGAGTCACACATGTCTGACTACAAGACGATCCTTTACGAGAAGCAGCGGAAGGGTGTGCTCATCACGCTCAACCGGCCGCAGGCGTTGAACGCGATGAATGAAGAGCTGATGAACGAGCTGGATCAAGCGTTGGCCGATGCGGAAACCGACCCGGAGATCCGCGCCGTCGTCATCACTGGCGCGGGCGGCGTTTTTTCGACCGGGGAGGACATCAGCGGCGATGATCCGGAAACCGCTTGGCCTTACGGTATACCGGCCAACACGTCGCTCAATGCGACCTATAACAAATTTCGCGATTCCGGTCGCAAAGACATTCTCGGCCGCCAGCTTTACCGCTGGCAATATCCCAAGCCGATCATCGGCGCAGTCAGCGGCTGGTGTCTCGGCGCCGGCTCATGGCTCGCTCTCACCTGCCATGTCACCATCGCCGCGGATGACGCGGTATTCGGACAGCCGCAAGTACGCCACGGCGCCAACACGGATTTTATCTGGGTTGCGCTCGCCGGATTCAAGAACGCTTTGCGTTATTCGCTTACCGGCGATCACGTCGACGCTCAGGAAGCATTGCGCATCGGTTTGGTCAACCAAGTGGTGCCGAAGGATCAACTGCTGGAAACTTGCTTTAAGTTCGTCGAGCGGGTCGCTCTGGTGCCGCCCGAGACCGTCAAAATTAACTTGCACATTTCGACACAAGGCCTCGAAATGATGGGCCTGCGGAAAGCCTGGATGCTCAACTCTGAATTGGCGGCGATGGCGCGGTTGACCAAGCGTGAAGAATTCAACAAACGCTTGGAAGAAGCGAAAAGAAAAGGCGGCCTCGCAGGCTTTTTACGCGAACGCGACGCGCCCTTTCAACCCGAGCCGTTCGGGCCACGGTCGAAAAAGAACGGGTGAATGGAGTATTGGGGAGTAGGCGGAAAGAGTTGAAATCATGGAAAGCGCCGCCGATCGCTAGGTGACGCGGCGTTTACGTGTCCGATTCGAGTCGAATACCGAGCAGCATGAAGCCGTAAAGCATGATGCTCACTCCGGCCATTTCAAAAAATTCCTCCGCCGCCACGGCCAGAAAGAACTTCGCATCAACGGCGATCCCGTAAAGATAGTGGGTGAAGACTTCCGTGCCGATGCCGCCGCCGGCAAATATCATTCCCCCGGCCGCAATCCATAATGCTTCTTGCCGGAAATTGCGCCATACGAAAATTACCGGGCGATGGCCGACCAACAGGCCGATCGCGCCGACGCATACGTAAGCCACCATCCAGACCAGATACTCGACGCCCTCGATCCAGGGCAGCTTAAGGCGCTGGGCGGAACGATAAATACTGTCGTGTATAGCGGCCGCCTCATCCATCGACAAAAATATAAAACCGAGAGCCACTAGGACAAAGAATCCGCTCAGTTGCTTGCACCGTGTCGCCTGCAGCAACAGCACCACGCCCAAAGCAAAAAGCTGCACGGAAGAAAACCAGGTCGGGATGGAAACCTCGCGATCGACGTCTAGAAAGTTTGGTAGCGGCCCTAAACTCGGACCCGGCGCTATGATGTGCGTCAGAATATAAGCGAATACCAGAAGCAATTCGACGCCAAGCAGAATCGCGACCAGGTTTTTAGCGTCGCCGGCAGAGTAGCTGAAACGAAACCGCTCAATCCGCTTCATGCTGGTGCCTCTCACGCTGTACGTGCGGCAGTGTCGTCTGAAAGGATACCGTTGCTGCTCTACTTGACGGCTTCGTTTCGTTTGAGTTCCTGGATTGTCACGTCATTTAACCCCAATATTTCACCGAAAACTTGATGATTATGCGCGCCAATCCACGGTGCCGGCCGCGCCGCACTGGCAGCCGACAGTGACGGAATGCCGGGCAAGCCATGATGGGTGATCTTGCCCCAGGGTTGCGCCTCGGTCTCGACGATGTGGCCGCGGGCCCGGAGGTGAATATCAT
>JAICHC010000628.1 GCA_025922795.1 Candidatus Binatia bacterium
ATTTGCTCCAGGTAGGTGCTCATCGGCGGATAAACATTCTGATCCGACCCGGTCACCCGATAACCTCTCGATTGCAACAGTCCGGCCAGCGAGGCCATACCGACGCCGCAGATGGCGATCAAATGAATGTGGCTGCCTGTAGACGGAAAATGCTTCACGGAAAAAGCACCTGCATAATCTGATCGTGGATCGTCGGTCGAAACTCTTTGATCTTGTCGTTGTTGCGGGAGGGATGGACTCGGTTCGTCAGCAGAATAATATGGCAATTTTTCTCAAGGTCGCACCACACGGAGCACCCGGTGTAGCCGAGGTGACCGACGGAATTAACTGAGAATCGATGGCCGCTCGACGAGCGCTCCGATGACGGCGTGTCCCAACCGAGAGCGAAGTGGTCATGGCCGGCCGCGGGGTTCTTTTTGAAAAAATCCTGCACCAGGTCCTGCGGCAAAAAGTCGTCCTTGCCCTGCAGACATCGACCGACGCGCACCAGCAACGCGTGCACGTCGCGCGCCGAGGAAAAGAGTCCGGCATGGCCCGCCACTCCACCCATCGCATAGGCGTTGTCGTCGTGTACTTCACCGCATAGAATTTTTTTACGCCACGGACAATTTTCAGTCGGTGCGATCATTTCCTCAACCGGCTGCAGGCGGTGCGTTCTGAGCTGGGTCAGATCGACGAACCCGGTCGCGCACAGTCCCAGCGGCTTAAAAATTTTGTCCTGGCAAAAACGGTCGAGTGTACTGGCGCTAAGTATCTCAACCGCCTCGCCTAAAATCATGAAACCCAGGTCGCTGTAGAGACACTGGCGGCCGGGCGCATTGACCGGCTTCTCGCGGTGAATTTGCTCGTAGACGAAATTCTTCGCTGCCCGGCTCGCGACGAAATTGATTCGCCCGGTTTTTTCATTTTTTATGATCTCTTCAAAAAACGCTTTCCAGGCCGGCAGCCCGGAAGAATGATTGAGTAGATGACGAAAAGTCGTAAGATTCTTACCGAACACGCCGTACATGGGAATCACGCGCGTGACAAGGTCGTCCAAGCGCAATTTTTTTTCCTTGATCAGGAGCATGATCGCGAGGGTCGTCGCCAGAGGTTTAGTGAGCGAAGCGAGATCGAAAATGGTGTCGAGTTCCATCGGCGTTTGGCGCGGCACCCGTGACCGGAAGCCGAACGCCTGCTCGTAGACGATTTTCTCGTCCTTGCTTACCAGCACGACCGCACCCGGGAAAACTCCCTCTGCCATCGCCTGTTGAAAGGCATTGTCAATCGAATGGAAATCCATCTTCAGAACACCGGGCGTAAAGGCTTTGCAGAGTTCAATGCGGTCGGCTTTGTGACTCGCCGGGTGCACACTTGCTCGCATCCTCGATCACGCTACCGGGGCTTCAAGCATTTCCAAAATTGCGGCGTCTCCATCCAGCTTCATTCTTACACCAAACGGCAGTGTTAAATTTTCCGCTCCATGACCGGCTCTCATGCCCATCACTACGGGATAGGGCGCTTGGTGAAAAATATCTCCGACAATCTCCCGGATTCCCCGGGAACTCGTGCCATTGCAGTTGGTAAAATCACCGAACAGCACGCCCGCCACCCGATCCAACTTTCCCGCCATTTTGAGATGCGTCAGCATTCGTTCGACGCGATACGGCTGTTCTCCTACGTCCTCCAAAAATAGCAGCTTACCGCGCGTGTCAATTTCATAGGGGGTCCCAAGAGTCGTCACCAGAATTGAAAGACACCCGCCCACGATCTCGGACTCGGCCTTTCCGGGCCGGACCACCTCGCCGAGCTTGACTTTCCAACTGTCGATCCTGCCGGTGAGAACGGGCCAAAAATATTCCCCGTCCGGCTCGCTCAAACCGCGCGCCAGATCCATCGCCACCATCGGCGCATGAAAGGTCACCATTTGACAAAATTGCCGCAACCAGTTGAGCAAAATCGTAATGTCGCTATAGCCAACGAAGATTTTGCTGTGGCTACGCAGCTCGGAGCTCAGATAGGGCAGCAACTGCACCGAGCCGAAACCACCGCGCGCGCAAAAGATTGCGTCGATGTCGCCGCGCTCAAAGAAATCCCACAAGTCTCGAGCGCGCTCTTCCGCTTTGCCGGCGAGATAGCCGTCATGGGCAAACAGGTTCGCGCCAAGCTCGACCTCAAAGCCTGCCGCGCGGATCGTTTCAATGCCGGCCTGAAGCGAGTTCGGCTCGACACACCCGGCCGGCGCTACGACCCCAACGCGCCCGCCCGTTTTCAGGCGCTGGGGCTTATGCACAGCCATGCAACTTCTCCACAGGTCTTACGCGCCAGCCGCGCCGCAGGGCATAGGCGCCCTGTGGATAACTGCAGTCGAATTCCACATGAGGTTTTATCCAGAGCGGTCATTTTCGCAAAAAACCGTTGTTTGTACAAGTTTTTCTCGCAGCTGGGTGCGGCAAAATACTGACCGCAGTGGAGGCCACGTGATGATTTGACTTCGCAGGTGGCCCCGGATAGATAAAATAAGCGCCCACAGTTATGCCGGTTGCCGCACGGGTTTTCAGGAGCTTATCCCCAACTTTTAGACAGGCTATGAAAATCAAACCAGAACAGCTTGAAAGAATCGCTTCAAGGCTGATCGCCAGCTATCGGGACAAGGACCTCATGGTCGGCGCAGCGGATGATGCGGCGATTAAAGGCAAGATCGCCGAAGTGATCGCGAAGAATTTCGCTGACGAGGAGGCGATCGAAGAGGAAGCGCGTCAAATGCTGACCTCGCACGCTCGAGCCGCGCGCGACATGGATTCGGTCAAAATGTTTCAATTGGCCAAACAAAAGCTTGCTGCCAAGAAGGGCTTTATTCTTTGACCCTCCTATCCGGCGATCGCATCTCCCATCTGGCTCATCTGGTCATCAACGCGCTGCGCCAGGGGAAATTAGGTGAATTTCCTAACGAAGGCCGGGCGCTGGCGGAGACAATGCAGGTGTTGCGCGTTTTTTTTTCAAAGCGAGGACCCGCTGGACGAGCTTGTCCGACGTAAAATCGCTTCGCTGTC
>JAICHC010000629.1 GCA_025922795.1 Candidatus Binatia bacterium
CGATATTTTCGAATTGAGCTTCATTAAAAAAGCTGCCGGAGAGCTCAACGCGAGCGGCTGGAAACCATAAGATTTATTTTTCATCTGATTTGCAATAGGGCAATGAGGTCGGGACACACCCTGGTGCCTGGCCGCTCGATCGGCGATCCCTGACGATCGCCCCTACAAACTCTTGCAAATCAACGCGCCGGTTTACTTCGACGCCGGCATAAAGCCGGCGTCGACGAACGTCTCCCAAGGCTCACGCTTGGGAATCAGTTTGTCGGCTTCAAGCAGACGGATCATCTCCGCCAGGCCGGGACCGTCAATAACCCCTTCATGGTGAAAAGATTGATTCTCCGGAATCATGGAGCGGTAAGTTTGCAACGCAATCGCCGCATCGACTTTCAAGCGCTGGACCATCAGCTCGATGGCGGCCCCGCGGCAGAAGTTTTTACCACAAGGCCGCCTGAGACGATCACGATCATCGCGCATTAGTTTGCCGCGACTATTTTTCCTCATATTCTTTTAAGGCGTCCGAGCGCGGCTCCAAGCCGAGGCCGGCGTCTCTGGCAAGGTCACCCAGCCGTGGTCCGGTGCCGGCGGTTCTTTGTAGATCTGGTCGCCGACGCCCCACATCTCGAAATGAAATTCGACGCGCCAGCCATTGGCCATGGCTGCCTGAAGGTGCATGTTGTGATGCGGCCAACCGCCGCCGTTGGCGATCGGTAAATTGAACGCCTGGGCCAGTGCAGCGACTTTCACCGCTTCGGTGTAACCGCCGACCGAGCAGACGTTGGGTTGGGCGATGTCGACGGCATGATTGGCAATCAGCTCGCGATGGCGGAAGCGGTGTCCTTCATTTTGTCCCGCGGCAATGGGAATCGATGTATGGCGGCGCAAGTCGGCGAGCAACGCCGCGTCGTTTTGATAGACCGGCTCTTCGAACCAAGTGATTCGGCACGGCTCGACCAGCTTGCAAAGCTCGAGCGCGCGGTTGAACGAGAAAAGATAGTTGGCGTCGATCATTAACTCGACGTCGTCGCCCACCGCCTCGCGTACCGCGCGCACCCGTTCGGCGTCGACTTTTGGGTTTTCAGGATCGACTGCGACGACCATCTTGAGGCGCTTCTCGCCTTGAGAGACGAGCTGCACAGCGACATTGACCAGTTGCTCTTGGCTGTACAGTTTAAGTCCGAAGGTGACGTAGGCCGGCACGGGATTCTGCGCGCCGCCGAGCAGGCGCCAGACCGGTTCTTTGTAATGTTTGCCTTTAATGTCCCAGAGCGCGATGTCGATGGCGCTTACCGCTGAGCTCCACATGCCGGTCTGGGCGCGCGGATTGAATTGCTTAAAAAGTTGGGTCCACAGTCGCTCGGTCTCCAGGGGGTTCTTGCCGCGCAGGAAGGGCGCCGCTTCGCGATTGATAAATTCGCTGATGCCGAAGCGTTGCGAACTGCGAGTGAGGCCGTAACCGGTCACACCCTGGTCGGTCTCGACGGTGGTAAACACAATCGAGCTGAAGATGTTCTCTTTCAGTAGTGGCACCGTAACCGGAACACGATGCAAGGTCGCTTTCACGTCGGTGATTTTCAGCGCGCACCTCCATATGGCTGCGGATGACTGTTAACTTAGGTAGCTGGATCAAGTCAAATCCATCTCGGAATGGAGCAGGTTAGCTGAGCTCGCGCTGAATCCAACATCAAGAACAGCCGGCGCGCTCCTGATCAAACTTGCTATTTTATTCTCGCCGATTGACATCATTATTGCCGGGACCTAGCCTTCATGTACCAGGAGGGGGCTGGGATATGAAAGTTCGGCTGATCGCATTTTTGTTGGTTTGGCTGATTGTGGGGTGTACCGCCTTGCGAGTGGGAGGGCAGTTCCAGAGCGGGCGGCAAGCGCTCCTCAGGAACGAACCGGAACAGGCGTTGGCTTACTTTCTGGAAGTCGCGAACAAGGATCCAGATTACGTCTTTCAGTCGATGTACTTTCGTGAGGGCATCTGGACCTATGTCGGCCGCACTCAATACGCGAGCGGACAGCTTAAGGAAGCTCGCTCGTCGCTGGAGCGGGCGCTGGCTCAAGACCCGAACGACCACATGGCGCGGCTCTATCTCGGCCTGACGCTGATGCGCAACGACGACTATGAGCGCGGTTTAAAAGAGCTGGCGAACGCGATGCGCGGCCTTCACGACTGGCTCGAATACATGGAACGAACCCGACCGTTACAGGCCTATTGGGATCCCGGGCGGGAAATTCGCGGCGCCATTGAAAAAGAGCTCGAAAGAATCAAGGCTCGAGATATCGCACGCCAGGAACTGATTGCCAACGGCGAGTGGCTGGGGAAGCAAATGGAAGAGGAAGTCGATCGCGCTCGGCGCGACGAGCGGCGGCAATGGGAGAATGACTTTGACGATAGGCGCGGTCGCTCGCTCGGAATCGGTTTTGGGCTCGGCTTCTAGAGGTGGCTACTAGAGCGCGGAAAGCATTTAGCTGTTGTTCATTTTCGAACGCGATGGATCTCGCGTGTGAGATTTGTTGCTCGCTATTGACACTGATCGCATGTTGCCCTGGGGTGATTTCCTAGGTCTGGGTAGTCTTGGTTGGGCACTCTTTTGCTTGAATGACGGTTACTATCCGGCAAGCCAGCGGAATTGCGCTTGGCGGCTTTTCCAAGAAGCGCCCTAGAGTTCGCAAAAAATCACGGCTGCCTCATTGCCTTGCCGCGGCGGCGCCGAGCCCGGGTCCCGGCCGCACTTTTTCTTTTGTTTCTGGCATTTGCTTTGCTTTTGTCTCGTCTGGTTTTCACTTCAGGATTGCCGACTCACTGTATGGATGATCAGTAATTTCCCAAGGAGGAATTCATGGCGATTTGGAATCAGACGATGACACCCGATCAGAGTAACGACAAGCCGAGTATGGCTCCGGTCGCGAATCCGCAGGTCATTCCAACCCCGGTAGCGGCTCCGACTCCGACTCCGCCGCCGCCGGTCCTGACGCCAAGAGAAAGCATTTTAAAAGAGAGCGTTTCGAGGTCTCGCCGGGAG
>JAICHC010000630.1 GCA_025922795.1 Candidatus Binatia bacterium
TCGCTCTGAAGGCCGGCGGGATCGATCGCGACTTCAAGGTTACTGATGGCGGACCGGGTTTCATTGAGAAAGATCCGCAAACTGGCGAGCCCACCGGCATCCTTCGCAACTGCACCCGGTTTGTTAAAGTCAAATCCAGCCTGCGCAAAGCCACTGACTCCGAGAGACGCGACCGCCTCCGGGCTCTGCTGCGCGATTATAATTCGGTCGGCATTACCTCCATCTGCGATCGCGACGCGAGCGTCGGGGGGGTTGCACTCTACAAAGAATTGCGCGATCAGGGCGAACTCTTGGTGCGCGTCAATCTGTCCATGGACGTTCCCTACATCGGGAAAATTGAAACGATCGAGGAGCGCATTCGGCAGATCGGCTCCGATCCGCTCTTCAAGCAACGTGACGACTGGCTGCGCATCGTGGGCATCAAAACGTTTCTCGACGGCGGAATGCTCACCGGCAGCGCCTACATGCGCCAGCCATGGGGCGTGAGCACGATGTACGGCATCACTGATCCCGCCTACCGCGGCGTTCTGTTCATTCCGAAAGACCGGCTGACCGCGATGGTCCGCGCCACCGCCCAGGCGGGTCTGCAATTCACCGCCCATTCGGTCGGTGACGGCGCGGTTCACGCGCTGCTGGAAGTCTACGACGAACTCAGCCGCGAGCTCCCGATTCGCCAAACCCGCCCGTGCCTCACCCACGCAAATTTTCAGAGCCGCGAAGCGATCGACATGGCGGCACGTATCGGCGCTATCTTCGATATTCAGCCGGCGTGGCTTTATCTCGACACGCGCACCCTCGTCAAGCAGTTCGGCTACGATAGCCTCCGCTACTTTCAGCCACTCAAGAGTCTCTTCGCGGCCGGCGTGATTGTCGGCGGCGGCTCCGATCATATGCAAAAGATCGGCTCGCTGCGCTCCAACAATCCATACAACCCATTTCTCGCGATGGCGACCGCGGTCACCCGTCGTGCTCGATGGTTCGAAGGTCAGCTTCATCCTGAGGAAGCTCTCTCCCGTCGCGACGTGATTCGCTTCTACACCAGCAACAACGCGCACTTGCTTTTTCACGAGCAACGCGTCGGTTCTCTGGAGCGCGGCAAGCTCGCCGACCTCACCGTCATCGACCGCGACCTCCTGACCTGTCCCGAAGGCGACATTGCCGGCACGCGAGTGCTCCGCACCTATGTTGGCGGAAAGCTGGTATTTGAAGGTGAAAGCCTTTGACATCCGGCGCACGGTTTCCAAAATTCCAGAGATCAGAAAGCTATGAAACGATGCGTTACCTTTCTATTACTTAGCTACTCGATTGCGTTCGCCGCTGAATCCACCAGCACCAACAAAACTGAAAAGCCGCCCGAAGTCTCGATCTTCCGCGACAAGAAGCTCGAAACTGCCGTGCGCAAGTTCGTGTTCGAGAAACGCGACAATGACAAACCGATCGTCGAGTCCGACGTCCAGAACCTCTCGACCGTCAACGGCGTCGGAATGGGTATTACCGATCTGACGGGCCTTGAAAAGTGCCGCAGCCTCGCGTCTCTGAATCTCGCCAAAAACGCGATCACCAACCTCGGTCCGATCAAGGACCTTACTTCAATCCAATTTCTCGACGTCGCCAACAACCAGATCAGCGACGTCACGCCCCTGGCCAAGATCACCGCGCTTCAATACATCGAGCTGTCGAACAACAAAGTGAGCGATATTAAAGCCCTGGCAGGTCTTACCAACATGGCCTCGCTGTATCTCTCGAACAATCAGATCACTGACATCTCGGTCGTGACGAACTTCCCAAAACTCTCGTCACTCTATCTTGATAAGAACAAACTCACCAATGTGAAAGGCGTCGAACGCGCGAAATGGCTCTCGTCGCTGTCTGTGAATGACAACCAGCTTACCGACATCACGCCCGTCGCTTCGCTGAACGGCTTGTATCACCTCTTTCTCGAACGCAATAAGATCAAAGATATTACACCGCTGTTCGAAGCCGCAAAAAAGGACAGCGAAGGCGAGAAGCGTTTCTCGCCGTTCATCAACATCTTCATCGCCGGCAACCCGCTGAGCAGCACCGCCAAACGGCAACTCTCCCAGATGAAAGAGTTCGGCTGCCGCATTAATCAGTAATCAGTAATCAGTGATCAGTTACCCATTCATCGGCAAAGCGGCAGCCGTCACGGCGCTCGCTCTCTTGCTGGCAAAAACCGTCACGTGCGCCGCGGTTGACCCGGCTGCTGAGGAGTTCTTTGAGAAAACAATCCGGCCATTGCTCGTCGAGCACTGCTACGAATGTCACAGCGCCGAGAGCAAGAAATTGAAGGGCGGCCTGAAGCTCGACACGCGCGAGGCTCTGTTGAAGGGCGGCGACACGGGTCCCGCGGTCGTGCCCGGGGATGGGGAAAAGAGTCTCTTGGTCGCGGCGGTCCGATGGAGCGATCCCGACCTGGAAATGCCGCCAAAGAACAAGCTGAAGCCGGAGCAGATCGCGGCGTTGGAAAAATGGGTCAAGATGGGCGCGCCGCATACCGGCAAAATCGGAGCCCTTACGGCTGCCGATTCACCGCTCGCCAGGACGAATCACTGGGCTTACCAACCGGTCAGTCGTCCCGCGGTGCCCGAAGTGAAGGAGCAGCGTTGGCCGAGGAACCACATTGACGGGTTCATCCTCGCAAAGCTGGAAACAAACAACGTCAAGCCAGCCGATGATGCCGCGCGCGGAACATTGTTGAGGCGACTGTACTTCGATTTGATTGGGCTCCCGCCGCCACCCGAGGTCGTCCGAGGCCAGGCAAGCTACGAAGAAACTGTTGACCGCCTGCTGGCTTCTCCGCAATTCGGCGAGCACTGGGGCCGGCATTGGCTGGATGTGGTGCGCTACGCGGAATCCGTGACGTTGCGCGGGTTCATTTTCAAGGAGGCGTGGCGTTATCGTGATTACGTCATCGAGGCATTCAATCGCGACCTTCCATACGATCAGTTCTTAAAGGAGCAGATTGCCGGCGACCTCATGAGCGGCACTTCAGTCGCCGAA
>JAICHC010000631.1 GCA_025922795.1 Candidatus Binatia bacterium
AAGCGATTCTGATCCGACCTTTTTTAATACATCGCCGCCGGCCGCAGCCGGGGCGGTTTCGATGGGAGGTACGACATGAACGAAGTACTGCCTGGCGCTGAAAGCGATAGCGGCACTGCGCCGCGCGCATCGTCGAACATCCGCCATCTGTGCCGGATGGAGCTTGCGGGCGGGGGACAGATCGTCATCGACGGAAATTATGCCTATGTCGGCCATCAACACCGGCCCCACGGAACGACGATCCTCGACATTTCCGAGCCGCTTAAGCCGAAGATTCTCAGTACATTAACGCCCAACCATCCGTGGTCGCACTCGCACAAGGCGCGGGTCGTCGACGATCTGATGGTCGTTAACTCCGAGTTCGAGCGTGGCCCCGATGGTCGGCGTGATGAATACTCCGACGGCGGCTTCCGCATTTATGACGTCAAGGATAGGACCAATCCCAAGCTCGTGAGCTTTGTCAAAACTCACGGCAAGGGCGTACACCGGTTCGATGTGGACGAGAATTACGCCTATATTTCGACTGAGATGAAGGGTTACGTCGGCAACATCCTGGTGATCTATGACATCCGCAATCCGTCCAAGCCGGTGGAGGTCTCGCGCTGGTCGATGGAGGGACAGCACGTAGCGGGCGGCGCCGAGCCGCACCCGAGGGGCGCCGAGCATCGCCTGCACCATGCGCTGCGCTGTGGCAACGATATGTATGCCGGCTGCTGGATGTCGGGCATCTCGATCATCGACGTGAGCGACATCAAGGCACCGCGCACGCTTTCCCGCTACGAGTACGATCCGCCCTGCCCGGAGCCGACCCACACCTTTCTCGGCGTGCCTCATCCGATCCGCGGCAAACGCATCGCGGTATCGACCGAAGAGGAACGCACGCGACGCGGCGCCGACGCCGGCAAGCCGCACGCGCCGCTGCGCACCTGGGATGTCAGCGACCCGATCCGGCCGAAGCTGCTCCACTCATACTACCTGCCGGAGTCGGCCACGCCTTACCCGGCCGACAAAGTCCGCTTCGGCACACATCAGCTGCGCGAGAAGGTCGACGAGGATAATTTTCTCTACGTCACCTGGTTCGCCGGCGGCCTGCGCATCATCGATATTAGTGATCCGGCGGACCCCAAAGAGCGGGGCTATTTCATTCCGAAACCCGGAGACGGGGTGGCGGCGCCGCTGACCAACGACGTCTTCAAGGACCGCCGCGGTCTTTTGTGGGTGACCGATAAGGAGCGCGGCCTCGACGTGATCGAATATCAAAATTGACGTGCAAATATACGCCGAAGCGGATGCTCGCCGGAATATATCTTCCAGATCAACGGCTCGGCATACGCTGCCTCGGTCGCTCATAAAGACGCCTACCAAAGATGTTTCGTCGTGTCGATCTTTCGCCACGGGTTTCCGGGAGATTGCTGCTGCACAGCATGCCGGGCCGCTTCGAAGCGATCGAGATGTTTTGGGATCGGCTCCAGAGCGAAGCGGTCGGCGCAATCGTATGTTTAACGGAAGAATACGAAATCCGCCCGAAATCCTCTGGATACGCGGAGGCCCTGGAAACCGGAACCGTTCCGTGTTCCGTCTTGCGTTTTGGCGTCCGGGAAGGAGGCGTGCCGGAAGACCGGGACGCTTTCTGGGCGCTAGCGAATGATATCGCGAGTCGATTGCAATCCGGCGAAACCGTACTGATCCATTGTGCGGGCGGCGTCGGCCGCACCGCGATGCTCGCCGTGGCCGTGCTGCTTGTGTTGGGCGAACCGATGAACGAGGCGGAAAGTGCCGTGTCGCGTGCGGGATCCACGGTGGAAACCATGCCGCAGATCGAGATGCTTTCGTGGTACACAGCGCGAGCGAATAGCAGATAGGTGCTCACGCAATCCAATCATCGTTCACGTCGTTCAATCGTGCGACCGAAGCCCTTCAATGTCCAGACGTTGCGTCTTGGCGAAGTGCCATTCGTTGGTCATTGAGGTGCCAAAGGGCGAAGACACCCCCATCCCGTGTTCGCTGGCTTGCCGAATATCGAACGGTTTGCAAAATCCGAGAAGGACCGGAGACTCCTTGGCCTACATCGAGCCTTTGTCAGCGCGGGAACTCCGTTTATTCTTCCTCCAAACACACCCGCGGACAAAGTCCAGATTCTCCGACAAGCGATGCGCAAAACTTTTACTGACCCTGAATTCTACGCGGAATTTAAGAAGTTGGTCGGCGAGGAGCCGACCCCGCTAATGCCGGAGGATCTCAAAAAGCTGTCCGTGAGCTGCCGCGAGACCGAGAAATTATCGAATATTTAACAAGCTTTCCGGCGCCGATCCGCTTCCGCCGCGAACCTAGGCTGCGGAACAAACGTTTCAACCCGAAAGTTGCGAAGCGCACGAAGTTAAGAAGTTCCGGACATCCTCACTCGCAATCTGAATGGCCGCACTGGCAGTCCTCCAGGCTGGCACCCTCGCTACTGGCGCAGAACTCACTGCAATAGTTTTTTCCATCTTTGGAGACGGCAGCGCCCCATTCAACTTCGCAAACGCATCCGGGATGAGCACAAAGTTCTTCAGCCATGATCGGTTACCTCCTGTCGGCGAAAGAGGCAGTTATCGTGCCAGTGCTGTAAGCAGCATCGGCACGGACCGCCACGGGCCGAGTTTTCTCGCACGTTGGCTCCGCGCTCTAGGTTGTACTTAGCTTACCGGAAGCCGCAAGCACAGCGTCTCAAAACGGCGGAGCGAATGTTATCAAAAAGTTCATAAGTATCTAGACAAGAGGGTTTGTGGACCCGAAGGGGCGACTCGTTCCAAGCCCAGGCAAAGCGTCTGTGCGTGATCGGCCACCACCCGAGCCACGCCCCGAGGTGCTTAATTTTGGGCGTGGGTGCGAAAGCGTCCTCTGAGTCCTGTGCCTGCGCTTTCCACGAGTCGCCCCTTCGTCCCAGTATGTCTACTAACTAACGAACTCCTTAATAATTGTCGGCGGAAAGCCCACCTGCGATTCCTCAAAGTTGAGCGTTTATCCTCCATGCCATATGG
>JAICHC010000632.1 GCA_025922795.1 Candidatus Binatia bacterium
ATTCGCGGCGGCGAAGGCGACTGGTCCAAAGTCAAACCGCTTTTTCCCGACGAGATCAGTGAAGCCAGGCGTTTCATCGCCAAGCACGGCTTTGTTCCCGTCAATCATACTTACATCATCCGCGGCGACGTCTACCGCGAACACCCAAATGTCGCCGTCCGATTGTACGATGCCTTTGTGAGAGCCAAAAAGCAGGCGGCGGAGACGCTGCTTGAGCGCATCCCTGCCGCGCTCGTTTTTGGTCCCGAGTTTCTCGCGATGACGCGGGACGTCTTGGGCGAGGACCCGTTTCCCTACGGGATTCAAGCTAACCGCGCGATGTTGGAAACCCTCGTCGATTTTTCGCACGAGCAAGGGCTGACGCCGCAAAAAATGCAAATAGAGAAACTGTTTGCGGCGGAGACGCTGGGACTGTGAATCACGGCGCTTGACCTATCGCACGCCGGCCGTGACAGCAAAATAACAGGAGCAAGACAAGATGCCCAGATTACGACTCAGCTTGATTTCCGCTTTCAACGAACGGGTGGATCCCTTGATGAGAGGCGAAGTACAACCCGAGGGCATCGAGATTGTTCCGACCTACTCGCACCCGTCGGAAACATTCTGGCGCCAGCTCAAATTTCAGGAATTCGAAGTCGGCGAGATGTCGATGTCGTCCTATCTGATCGCGCGCGAGCGCGGGTTCGATATGATCGCGCTGCCGGTCTTTCCAAGCCGTCGCCTTTTTCACACCGAATTTTCTTATCACACCGACTCTGGCATCCAGAAGCCCGAGGACCTGGCCGGCAAACGCGTCGGCGTCGGCGAGTACCAACAAACCGCCGCGCTGTGGCAGCGCGGCGTTCTCGAACATGATTTCAGCGTGTCACAGTTCAAAGTCCACTGGTACATGGAGCGCACCGAAGAGCTCAGCCATGGCGGCGCGACCGGCTTCACGCCGCCGCCGGGGATTTCGTTTCAGAGAATCCCGCCCGACAAGAGCATGGCTTCGATGCTGATGAACAACGAACTGGACGCCGCCGCGATCAACAGTCCCTGGAAAAATACGCCCAACATCATCAGCCGCTCGCATCGAATCCCCGGAACCGGCGGCGACCCGAGCAAGGTTAAGCTGCTCTTCGACGACCGCAAGGCCGAGGCTAAACGGTTTTTCCAGAAATGGGGTTTCCTGCCGGTCAATCATGCGTACACGATTCGCGGTGACATTTATAGAAAGTACCCGTGGGCGGCATTCAATCTCTACAGCGCTTTTGTCAAAGCCAAAGCGCATTTCAACGCCAAACTCATGGATAGCATTCCTTCGGGACTGTTTTTCGGCAAAGAGTATTTAACCATGACCCAGGAGATATTCGGGAGCGATCCATATCCTTATGGAATCAAAGGCAACGGCAAGATGCTCCAGACTCTTATTGACTTTTCCCACGAACAAGGCCTGACCAGTAAGAGGGCAAGGGTCGAAGAACTGTTCGCCGAAAGCACGAGAGACCTGTAAGCGATGGGAGTAATGGAGTGATGGAGTGTTGGAGTGTTGGAATACAAAGATTCTCCGTCGAGGTTCTACGGCAATTTCACTAAATCTATCCTTCTCGATGCGAAGGATAACAGGTAAGGTGGTGATCGATGCTCGCTATACGCTGCACCCTTATCGTAAGTCGCACAAAAAGCAGATGCTTCGCCTTGCCTCAGCATAACACCCAGGCGAAGCATTGCGATACTCAAGGCGAAAGAAGAAAGACGGCGTCGTTAACCTTCATTCTGCTATTGTTTGCGTCATTGACCGCATTGGCTGGCAGCGATGCCGCAACAACCAAAAATGTGACCTTCGCTTATAACACGCCCACGTTAAGCGGCACGCTGCCGATCGTCGTCGCGCAAGACTTCGGCTTCTTCCGCGCCGAAGGACTGGAAGTCAGAACGGTTTTCATTCGCGGGGGACCGACGGCCATGGCGGCGCTCGTCGGCGGCGGCATGGATTACACCTTTGTGGCCGGCGTCGCGGCGGTTCGCGCCATCGCGCAAAACGCACCGATGATCATCGTCAGCGGCATGCAACCGTATATGGACTACACAATGATCGGCGCCAAAGGAATGAGCGGCGTTAATGATCTCAGAGGTAAAATCGTCGGAGTCACCGGTCCCGGCGGTGTCGCGGAGTTCGCGTCGGTAGAAGGCTTGGCCAAAAAAGGCTTGGTGCGCGACCGGGATTACAAAATTCTCTACGGCGTTGGTAACAGCCCGGCCCGGGCCCAAGCTTTGGAATCGGGAAAAATTCATGCCTCGCCGTTTTCGTTTCTGGAACGATTGGAGCTCGAGAAGAAGGGCTACCCGTCCCTCTTCGACATCGGCGACGTCATCCCCGGTTTTCCTTTCGTGGTGATCGCTTCGAGCGAACAAAAAATAGAGACTGACCCGGAAGGTATCGTTTTGTTATTGCGGGCGATCAATCGCAGCCTCGATTTCCTCAAAAACAACCGCGAAAAGGTCGCGAACAACGTGATCAAGAAGAAGACCTTTGGCGACCCGGAAACGGTGCGAAAAGTGATCAACCAATTCGCCGGGCTTTACTCGATCGCCATCGCTAAAGAAGATGTCGATGCCCTCATCGCCGCCACGCGGATCGAAGGCGAAGCAAAAAAGCTCGGCGGCCCGGAGAAATTTTTCACGCAGCAGTTCTTGATGAAAGCGGGCGCGCAGGGGCGATGAGCTGCTAGTGACGTGGAGTGACGGGCTCAAGCACCTCAGGTTCACAGACGGACGGACCACTACTCTCCGCGCTGCAACGGCTATGTTGTATGCGCCAGCCCGAACACGACATGCCGCTCCAGCCGTGGATTGTGATTCGAGGCGGCCGATCATCGTGTTCGGTCAGGACTCGTCATCGCGTACGGCGCCATGCCAAAAAACACTCCTAAACGAGATCTGCGCGGCTCTGAGCTGACCGGAGCAATCGCGGAAAAGATCTTCGGCTGGAGAAATGTTCACAAACCTGAAGGGGTACTTGTCGGCAAGAAGCA
>JAICHC010000633.1 GCA_025922795.1 Candidatus Binatia bacterium
CAGTGAGATGCCGTTCGCTTGGCTCGTGCCGTCGCATGACCGTCTGGGTACCAATGCGCTGCTGTTGGCGCCGCCGGATATCATCCAACTGCGGTTCGGTTACGACAGCTTCAACTTTCACTTGAGCCAGCTGACTGCGCGCGGCCTGCCGTCGCGATTTATTATCAATGAGAATATTGCCCTCGATATCGATGAGCCGGCGGATCTCGAAAGGTTTCTTGCGTATGATCTGGCGGACGGTGAAGCGACGCCGGTGGCGCGGCGCTTAATGGCCGGGGAAGAAGCTGCGGGCCAGCGGCGTGCCCAGTCCGTATGAAGCGCCTCGAGTTGATCGGCGTGGAGGGATTGGGAGAAATTCGCCCGGGCGATCCCATCGGGGCGCTGATCTGTGACGCCTGTGTACGCCAGCAGATCGATCTCACCGAGGACGACGTGCTGGTGGTGGCGCAAAAAATTATCTCAAAATCCGAAGGACGCATCGTCCGCCTCGGCGAGGTGAAGCCATCAGCGCGCGCTCACGAATTGGGTCGGCAGTTAGACAAGGAGCCTGAGCTGGTTGAAGTTATACTGGGCGAAAGCCGCCGCGTCATCCGTAGCGGCGGCCGGGCATTGATCGTCGAAACCCATCACGGTTTTGTCTGCGCCAACGCGGGGGTGGACCAATCCAACATCGGGCTGAAACAAGTGGCGTTGTTGCCCGAGGACCCGGATCGCTCGGCGCGCGCGATTCGCGCTGAAATTCAACGCCGGTTGGGCAGGAGCCCCGGCGTCATCGTCAGCGATAGCTTCGGCCGGGCGTGGCGCTTGGGGACTGTCGACGTGGCAGTCGGCGTTGCCGGCTTTAAACCGATCAAGGACGAGCGCGGAACGCGCGACCGCTACGGCTATCAATTGAAGGCGGCGTTCGCGGCGGTGGCGGATGAAATCGCGGCCGCTGCGGAGCTGGTCATGGGCAAGCGCGCCGGCATTCCGGTCGTCATCGTGCGCGGCTACGAAACGGAAAAAAAGGAGGAAGCTTCAGTGCAGGAGCTTCTGCGCCCGGACGCAGAGGATCTCTTTCGCTAGTGCTTGCAATCTTTATGGATCAATTCAGCGTGGCTATCGTCGGCGGTACCGGCAACCTGGGCAGCGCCTTGGCGCTGCGCCTGGGCGCTCCGGGAGTCAAGATCATCATCGGCTCGCGCGACGCCGAAAAGGCCAAAAACGCCGTTCAAACATTGAAGCCCAAACTGCGCGCCGGCGAATTGGTCGGGACGACTAATCGCGAAGCCGTCACCGGCGCCGATTTCGTCGTCATTGCGGTGCCCTACGAGGGACATGCGCAGATGGTGTCGGATCTCAAGGGCCAGTTGGCGGGCAAGATCGTCATCGACAGCGTCGTGCCCCTTAAAAAAATACAACCGTTTGTCCCGCCGGCCGGCTCCGCTTTGCAGGAAGCCCAGCAGATCATCGGCGATGAAGCTCCGGTGATTGGCGCGTTGCATAACATTTCCGCAGTCGATTTGGGCGACGTTGATGCCCCGCTCGGGGATGTTTTGGTCTGCGGCGACAGCGCCGAAGCCAAGCAAAAGGTGATGCAAATCATCGAGCGAATCGGCGCGATGGCGTACGACGGCGGACCGGCAAGCTGTGCCTATGTTATCGAAGGACTCACCGGCATCATCATCAATCTTAATCGCAAGTACAAATCGAAGCACGGCAGCATCAAAATCACCGGCATTGGTGCTCGTTAGCACCCGTCAAGCTGATTCTGGTTTAAATCGTTTAAACCGTTTTTCGTCCGGTTCGCTTGTTCCGACGACTTGAACGTTTTGAACTACTTGAACGCGATTCACGTCGGGCTCGCGCCCCGGTAAGAATTACCGCTAGGCAACATTCTTGTCTGCCGGCCGGGGCTGAATTGTGGTCCCAGACACAAAGCGACGCCAAATTTTCCGTTAATTCACATTCCGCCGCTTTTGGCTCGTTAATTGCCTATGGTAGCTGCCATATGGCAAGCACAAAATCGCGTCTAGCTGTCTTCGCTAGTATCGTCTCATTGGTATTTTTGTACGGCTGCGCCGGGGTGGGATTAACGCTGTTCGGCGTCGGCGCCGGTGTCACGACCGGCACCTCGGTCGCTTATACCCTCGACGGGATAGCCTACCGCACTTTCACGGCATCCCTGCCGCAGGTCGAAACTGCCACCAGGACCGCCCTCCATCGCATGGGTATCAAAGTCGAAGCAACCTCTAAGATCGATCAAGGTAAAGCGATCAGGGCCGTAACCAACGATCGTGAAATCGAGATCGAGCTGGAGATGGTCAGCGTTCGGACGACGCGCATCCGCACCGTGGCGAAGCAGGGGATCTTCTTCAAAGATCGCGCCACAGCGACTGAAATCATTATTCAAACCGAGCGAGCTTTAGGCATCGGTTGAAACGAGAGGGAGAGAATTCATGAAAATTCCGGGACTCAAACATCAGGTCGCTTCATTGGAGCATCCCATAGGAGAGTTTAAAGTGGACAAGCAAAGGCGGGCCTTCTTGATGTTGTCTTTCTGCGCCGTGGCAGGCGTCGTTAAACAAAGTTCGGCGCGGGCGGACGTCACACGACCGGCGTACTTCCTTGCCGAGGAGCGGCGCATTATCGAGCACTACTATCGCGGCGGCAAGAAAGGTAAGCGGAAGGGCCTGCCGCCCGGCTTGGCGAAGCGCGGCGGCAATCTTCCACCGGGATTGCAGAAACATCTCGAGAAAAACGGCCGACTCCCGCCCGGCCTGCAGAAACGTCTCGATCCGCTGCCCGTTGATCTCGATCGCCAATTGCCGGGATTACCCGATTATTGGGAACGAGTGATCTTCGAACGCGATGTTATTTTGATCGATCGGCGAACCAACCGAATTCTCGACATCATCGAAGACGTGATCGCACTGGCGACTGGCCAATAGCGCTCGCTCTTGACCCAGCGGTCCGGTCCTGGGCCGGTGGGTCATTCATCAGGAAATCCCTATAGATTCAATGGCTTAAGCC
>JAICHC010000634.1 GCA_025922795.1 Candidatus Binatia bacterium
GCCGTGCTGCTGAGAAGTGAATTGCCATCCTGCGGGGTAAAGCAAAAGCCCACGATCTCATGCCCATCGCGCACGCTGAGGGTGGGTTGCACCACCACGGTCTGATTCAGAATGCGGCCAAAATAGCCGTGATCCCGCCCAAAGGAAAACACCGGGCTGGACATGGTTTTGTGCGTCAGCGCAACAAACGGATTTGCCTCTAGCTTCTGCACCACATCGTCGCGCGTGACCGCCTGTTCGACGCGAATATTGAACCAGATACTATGCATGTATTGCGTACTAAGCTTGATCGCAGAGGAAAACAGGTTCAGATCATAACCCAAGGTTTGAAACAGATGCCAGGCATCGCGGGCGTGATGCGTGCCGAACTGGCTGTCCTTGTGCTTGCCCACGTCAGGAGCCGGAATGAAGCTCCCTTCCTGATTCAAATCTGTGGCGCGGCGCATACAGACAAAACGTCCTTCGACGAGGTTGTTGGCGGATTCACCTTGCAGAGCGAGGGTGTTGATGAGCACGGCGAGGTTGTGGGTGTTACAACTGACGACTTGCAGAAATCGATCCTCTCCGGATACGAGGATACGGTCATTGATGCCGTAGGCGTACATCTTGCCGAAGCCGAACTCACTGCCCTGGGCGATGAAACCGCTGGGTTGCGTGAGCGCTTCGTACCACTCGCTCTTGTGCCGCAATCCCAGCCCATCTTCGGTACACTCGATCACCACACTGGCCTGTTCCAGTGCCTCTTGCCGCGTGTAAGTGGGAAGCAGTCCTATTTTTTCAAAATCCGCGAGTTTGTCGGCTTCCACCGCCAATTTTGCCCCCCGACGCATCAGGCTCTTGATCCGCGCCCGGTCGCCAAGTCGGGCTGAATGCTTGTGGAAGGAAATTTCGTCAACCGCCAAATCCGGTTGTAAATCCAGGAGTAGGCCAATGAGTGGCTCGCCAATCGTCCCTGTCCCCACGATGTGAATCGTGCGCTTCGTTCCCATTCTGCTATCTCCTAGTATGACATGTGATTAGACTCGGAATGAACTACTTGTGAGGGGGGGGTTGGTTCTGGCTGGTTGACAACGTCATATATGAGTTAAACCAGGTTTTTGAATAGATCCAGCCCTTGTAAATTTTTCTTATAAGAATACGCGCACCCGATGACAGATGTCAACCAACTATGACGAAATTTTTTCCTGGTAATAGTCATAGTTTTATATTAAAAACTTTTACACGATTTTTGTTATATATTTGTTATAGTGATTGGTAAAACTTTTCCGGCCAATATGGCTATTTTGGAGGCAACACGCGGCCTATGATAGACGGCACATCCAAGACGGAGTTTAGCAAGCTGCTCCAGTCGCGCCGCAAGCAAATGCAGCTGACGCAAGCGGCTCTGGCCCGACAAGTCGCGGTCTCCCCTATCCTCATCAGTTATTACGAGCGCGGCCATCGCACCCCGCGCTATGAGACTGCGCATAAGATTGCCGAGGCTCTGAGACTGGAAGGTGAAGACCGTGAGCAATTCCTGTCGAGCCTGAAATTTCCCCTTGAAAGCAGCCCGGATGTTAATACGCTATTGGATGAACTCATTCGGGTCTTCAGCAGTTCCAGCACCTCAACCCCTCTGAAAGACAAGCTGGCGGCTGAGCTCTCCAGCGTGCTGAGAGATTGGCGTGAGATGCAGAAGAAAAAAGTGCGCTGGGCGGTCATCCCGGTGGCGGGCTGGCAGGCGCGTCTGCTCGCGCCTTACGCCACGGTTCACATGATCGAACGGGTCATTAGCGAGGCGGAGACCGCCGGCATTGACCAGGTGCTGGTCGTGCTGGCGCCGAGTCAAGAGCGGGTGTTGTCCGAAAAATTACTCGATCGCAAACGCCGCACGCGCATTCGTTTGGCGGTGCAAGCGGACCAGTTTGGGCTGGGCCATGCGATTCTCGCCGCCCGGCGCTTCTTGCCCTACAATGAGTCGTTTGCGGTGATCCTGCCCGACGATGACCTGGAAGAATCCTGCCTCGAATCGATGATCGACATCTACAGCCAGGAAAAATGTTGCGTCATTGCGGTGCGGCATGTCGAAGAGACCGACGAGGATAGCTATGGCATGGTCTCTGTGAAACAACAGAGCGGTTCCATCTGCATCATCGAAGATCTACAAGAGAAACCGTTGGACAAGTTTCCCGGCCAATCTTTAGCCATTATTGGCCGCTACATTGTGACGCCGGATATCTTCAAAGCGCTTGAGTTGACCGGCGCCAACGAGAGCGGTGAAATCGAGCTGACCGATGCGATCCGGAAGATGTCCGAGACCCAGCCGATCTACGGGCATCTCTATACGGGCGGGGTGACCAGCCTATCGCCGTCCCGCCGCCTGTTAGAAAAGATGATCCTGAGCCGGGATAAACGTGTGGTTGAAGTATAAAGCGCGTGTGTGAGTCCGGATCGTCAGTGGGTTGCTCCGAATCAGCCACGGGTTGCCGCGATCAAGCGGCCTCAAATCATGACGTTGTTTTCAGATTTTAGCTGCGTTTTCCGATAAGGCCGTACAGAACTGGCGCTACGGCCAGAGTAAAGAGCGGCTCACGTCATCCTGTATGAGCGATCTGTTGATATTGCACATTGAGTCAAAGACTTTATAAATCGTATACGGCTACGAGTATGGATACGCAATTAACCGAACGACGCGCCATCATCTCCGAGATACTCGATATGCATTTGACGGCTGATGCCCTCGAATTTGCACTGGAAGTTTATGATGATAGCTTCGCCACGGCAGTGACGTTTAGTCCGGACGAGTTTTGTCAATGCTTAGGCACCTTGATGCTTGAGACAGCGTTGACCGAAGAGACACAGTTAGCCCTCTTGAGTGATCTGCGCGAACTCCGGAACTCGTCTGACAGCACGATGCCAGACCCAGAGGGCACTTCAAACCTGGCGGATGACAGCCAGCCCACTGATGAAATCTCACCCTGCTACCCGGTTGACACCTCATGGAGCACGGTCATGCCTATCAATCATAA
>JAICHC010000635.1 GCA_025922795.1 Candidatus Binatia bacterium
GCCGTGCTGGCCGAAGGGCAACGCCAGCTTCAAGAAGAGTTGGTCTCGTTCGCGCGACTGATCGGTACGCCGGTTCAAGCTACGCAATCGCCGACTTCAGTGACTGGAACAAGTGCCACAAGCGCGATGGGCAACGGCGAGCCGCATCAAACGTCACCGGTCAGTCCAGGAGCTGCAGGAGCTCGGACCGAGATCGTCGACCCAGCCCAAAGAAAACCATCGTAGCTGGCCAGCCGGAGCGATCGCTGCACATTCCCGACGGGATGAATGCCTTGAAGAAACCGAGCCACGTCTCCAGCTCGCTCCCATCGCGCCGGTACACTGAATGTTCGCTCCAAGCGCTCGAAGTTAAACGTCGAGAAAACTGCGCCATTCTTGGCATAAGCGGCAGCACGCTCGTTTGAACAACGTTGAATTTTTTCTTGTAATCTGCCGTACGGCAGAGTAAACGAATGAAAAGCATCCTTGCACGTTTGAGAAAGCAAACCTGCTATCGACGGATCCCGATACGGTCCCGGCCAGTCTGAACAAACTTGCCAAGCACACGGAAACCCAGACACGCAAATCTTTCCGAAACCGCTTCTGTCCGAAGGGCATCTGCCGGAAAGAAAGCCGCGACGGGCAGCGCCCGCGGGGAACTTGCGGCCGTTCAAAAAGCGCGCCTGATAAGGCGCGGCGATTCGACACTGCGTGACCTGATTCAAAAAACACCGGCCGCGACGTTCATCTTTTCCGAAAAAAGAAATCAACTCGTCAATCCCGCCGCCGAGGCGCTCACCGGCTACACCAGCCATGAGTTGCTGAAAATGAAGTTTTGGGAAATCCTGCATTCGGATTATCAGAAGATGGTCAAACAGCGCGGGCAAGCGCGGCTGCGCGGCGGCGTCAAGACTCCACCGCGTTATGAGGTGAAAATCATCCGCAAGGATGGTACCGAGCGCTGGCTCGAATACTGCGGTGCGCCGATCAAATACCAAGGCAAGGCGGCCGTAATCGGCACCGCCATTGACATTACTGAGCGTAAACTCGCCGAAGAGCGGCTGCAACAAAATTTAAATCGCCTGCGCCTCGTGCACGAAACCACGGTCGCCTCGATGTCGACCCTCGATCTCAAGCGCGTCCTGGAGATCGTTCTCGAGAAAATCGATGCCGTTTTGCCCTGCCCGATTGTGGCGAGTATCCGGGTTATCGACACCGAAACCGGCGCGTTGAACGCGAAAGCTCTCAGAAACTTGGCGGAATCCGACTTCGAACGATTCGTGCCATTGAGCGCAGAAGGCCTGACCAGGATCGCGCTCGAAAGAAAATCACCGGTTATCGTCGAGGATGCGCGAGCGGATCCGAGCACTCAATATCCCGAATTCTTTGACCAATTAGGTCTCATCTCTTATCTCGGTTTACCTCTTCTGTTCGGCGATACAATACTGGGGGATATTTCCTTTTTTACCAGGGAAAAACATCATTTCACTGACGAAGAGTTGGCGCTTTTGCAAAGTCTCGCCAATCAAGCGGCCATCGCTATTCACAATTCCCAACTCTACGACGTCATGAGACGGAAAACTCGGGAATTTTCTGCGCTGAACGCACTCACGATCGCCACGTCCCAATCCCTGGACTTAAATGCAGTGCTGAACGAGGCGGTCAAATCGATCGTCGAGCTGTTTCGTTTCGATGGGGCGGCGATCTATTTGTTCGATGAAGTGCTGAACGAAGCGCACCTTAAGTCTTCGTTTACGGCCGAACCTGGATCCTGGGGCCGCGTGAAAGTCGTGCGCAGTGACGAGGGCATCATCGGGACGGTGGCGCGAAACCGTGAGCCGGTGATTATCGAGGATATTTACAGCGATCCCCGCTACGACCAGTACAGCCAGACCGGGGCGGCAAAGAAGGCTGGGGCAAGATTCTTCGCGGCTTTTCCGATTCGATCAAAATTGAAGACCTGGGGTGCACTTTCCTGCATCGCCATGAAGCCGAAGCGGCTTGAATCCGAGGAGATCGATTTGCTGATTGCTATGGGCCAGCAAATCGGCATCGCCATCGAGAATGCCTCGCTATACGGCAATACCGCCGCCAAGGCGAAGGAACTGTCGGCGTTGTATGCGATCGCCGGCATCTCGGCCCAGTTCGTCGATATGAACGCTTTGCTGTTTCAGAGCTTGCGCAAGCTGTGTGAGATCTTCGGTTTCGCCGCGGCGCGCGTTTACGTGGTTGACAAGAGTACAGGAGAGAGCCGGCTGGCGGCCACCGACGGTTTAGCGTCGGTCTCAATGGCGCCAAAAAAATATCGGAAAGGCGAGGGCCTGATCGGGCTCGTGATCGAACGCGGAGAGCCACTCGCATTCGAAGATATGGGCAGTGATCCGGAATATCATCGCCTGGCGGATCGCAAAACCATGCTCAACGCCGGCTTTCGCGCTTCTCTGTTTATCCCGTTAAATGTGCGCGGCGAAACCCTGGGTGTGATGAATTTGCTCGACAAAGAGGCGCGGTCGTTCTCCGCCAATGAGCTGCAACTAATCAATGCAACCGCTTATCATCTGGGCATTGCGATCGGCAACGCCAATCTCTTTGCGCAACTTCGCGGCAAGACCGACGATCTCGAAAAGGCAAACAAAGCCAAAGACGAGTTTCTCGCGATCATGTCGCACGAGCTGCGCACGCCCGTCAATGTCATTTCGGGATATCTCGATCTCATGCTTCAGGGAGCCTGCGGCAGCCTTGCCCCGCAACTCGAAGCCAGACTGCTCAAAGTATCAACCCATACCAAAAGCTTGTTAGCGATGATCGAGGGCATACTCATCGCCACCGGCATCGAGACCGGGACGCTGCGGCTCATCCCCGGCGAATGCGACGTCGGCGCATTGTTAAATCGCCTCCGCTTGATGTACGAGTTGCCGCTCGGCAAATCCGTAGAGACCGTGTGGAACATTCCGGAACGGCCGATTGTCATGACGACCGATGCCGAAAAGCTCAAACGGATACTGCAAAATCTCGTTGACAAC
>JAICHC010000636.1 GCA_025922795.1 Candidatus Binatia bacterium
AAAGATCCCATTGTACGTCGAATAATCGGTCAAACTCCTTGCCGTGGTCTTCGTGAAACTGCGGATCAACGCCAGCTTCAAGCGGATAGAGCCTGAGCAAGCTTGCGGCGAAACTATGAATGGTGCCGATGTCGCTGCGCTCGATGTTTCGCAGAGCATCCTGAACGCGGCGGTCGGCTTCGTCTTTTGATAGCCGATAGCGCTCACGCAATGCCGCGAGATCGCTCTTGGCTATGAGCTCGGATTTGCCGGCGTGTTCCACATCAAAGTGAACGGCTAGGTAGGATTGCAGCCGCTCCCGCAGCCGCAGCTTCATTTCATTGGCCGCCTTGTTGGTGAACGTCAGGGCGACGATCTCAGTGATGCGTACCGGGTCGGGATTGCGCAAAAGCAAATGCACCAGTCGGTCGACCAGCAAAGTTGTCTTGCCCGTACCCGCACCGGCAGTGACGACGATATTACGGTCAAACGTCGAGACCGCGCGCTCGCGTTCGGCGGCGTCGAGAAGCTCGATCCTGCTGCGGCTTTCATTCATAGCTTTTGGGATCTTTGTCGTGAATCTCGCGGTGCGTGCGCGTGACCGGATCGTTCTCGGCGCGCCATAAGCTGGGCGGGTGATTCTTGCGGCAAATTTCGGCGACCTCGCAGTAATCGCAGTGCGCGCCGCGCTGAATGAAGAAACGACCCTGGCGAATGCCCTCCGCCAGGTCGGCGATGGTTTTCTTGACCTCGGCGCCGATTTTTCCGGTGAGCCCTTCAGCGTTAAACTCGGCCCGCACCAGTGGACCGTCCTGCCAGCGTGGCGCGATGTAATAAAACCTGGCTTCGACGCGGGCAGCCTTTTTAGCCTGCTGGTTTGACCAGCGCTCGCCCAAAAGCAGGTAGAACGGGGGCTGTAACCTTTGGCCACGCAGCGCGGCGCGGTCAAGATCTTTATCCGGCGTCGCGGGACTAGCGCCGAATTTAAACTTGTAGTCGATCACCCGCAGGCGATTGTCTTTCAGATGATAATCGATGCGATCCATCCGGCCGCGGATCGTGATGCCATTTGGGGGTTGCGGCCAGTCAATGGGCAATCGATCGGTCATTTCGGTTTCCAAAGCTACCGGAACAAAGCCGGACTCCGCCATGTCTTCGAGATCGCGCGCGATGACTTGCCCGATCAATTCCGTCAGCTGTTCTTTGAGGCATTCCCAGGTGAGCGGGTAACCGACCGGGTTTTTCTGTTCAAACTCGGCAAAGACCTGTTGGGCGACCGCCGTGATCGTGGAATCGCGCTCGATGAGTTTGGATCGGTCGCTAAAATAACCCTTCTGGGTCATCTCGAGATAAACGCGATTCAATATGGCATGGCCGAGCTCACCGTACTGGGCAACGCTGGGACCGGAAAGCTCTTCGGGACGGTCGAGAGGCTCAAGGTGAAGCACTTGACGGATGAAGAATTGGAACGGACAGCGCGCATAACTCTCGAGCGCGCTAGGGGAGATTCGCTTAGAGAAGCGATTCCAGTAGGCGGGGAGTGGCCCGACCGAGCCGTCAAAACCGCATAGCTGTTCGGCGCTGCGGTCGAGTTCGGCGATAACCGTTCGCCCGTGTTTGTAAAGGTCCGGCGCATCTATGAAACGGGCGACTAAGGAGCCGGCATCCTGGCCATCGAGGCTCAGGCGAATCGCAAGCTCTTCGGGGAGCAGCAAATCATCTCGATCAAAGAACGGAGTCCTCGATTTTTCATGAGTGCTCCGCGGTATTGTGACTTCCGTCAGATGGCCTTCGAGGTCGCTTCCCAGCGCTTTTTTTAACTCTGCAAGATACCACGACGGCGCCAGTACCCGGCCGTTGTCGTCAGCGCGCTGGAACGAGCAGTAAAGTTTTTCACGCGCGGCGCCGACAAGCAGTGCGAAAATGAGCTTCTCTTCGTCGAAACCGGCGAGCTTCGGATTGACCTTGTAACCCAGATCGCGCTCGAGAATTTCGCGGTCGCGATCGCGCAGGAACGCGTCCTCTCGGATGGTACGCGGAAAAACTCCTTCGTTCAGGCCGACAATGAACAGCGCCCGGAAAGACAGCCCACGAGCGGCGGTGGCATTGAGCACCCGAACGCCGGCGCCCTGTTCGGCCGCCGACGTGAGAGCGGAACGTTCGAGCCAGTGTTGAAAAGTTTGACTGAACTCGCTCAAAGAGACTTCCTCGTTCACGGCGTCGAGCGCGGCGATCTGGTCCAACAAGGCCAGAACCTTTTGGCTGATCATTTGCTGTTGGCTGGGACCGGAGGCCTCGTTGCCAGAGGAAATTCCGAGATAGTTAGAAAGCAATTCCTGCCACAGCCGCGCATAATCGGTCCAGGAAGCATGCTCAGGCAGGTTCGACAAGTCCGCCGCCAATGCGTCGACAACTCCACTCAGGCAGCGTATTTGTTGCGCGCTGATTTTGATGACCCGTGACTCATCATCATGGGTCATTCGCTGAATAAACATGTCGCACTCGGTATAGTTTCGCAGGCGCCGCCACTCATGGAGGCCTTTGCAGATCGCAAGCTCGCGGCTTGCCAGGTCCCACAGGTCGGGCCGAGCGGAAGAATTCTTGTCGGTGAATTCACCCAACTGGAAGTAGGGCGACGATAGTAGATCGATGACTTGCGAGCGCAAGAAGTCTTTCGCCGGCAAATTGAAAAGCAGAATGACCGCTTTCACGAGCGGGAATTGAACCAGGGGTTCCTCGATTTCAGCGTTCAGGGGAAGTTGATGTTCGCGAAAAATCTCCTTGATCACAGCGCCATAGGACTCAAGACTGCGCGCCACGACGCCGATTTCATGAAACGCCATCTGCTCGTCTTCGACGAGGCGGAGTACTTCCTTGGCTGCTGCGGTGATCTCGTCGTGAAATCCAAACGAGTTGACAAGCGTGCAATGCCAGAGCTTTGGTGGACGGAGGTATGTCCGTTCGCTGCTCTCGTCGAAAATCTTGTAGGTTGCGGGCAACGATGGTTGGTCGGAGTC
>JAICHC010000637.1 GCA_025922795.1 Candidatus Binatia bacterium
GTGGTTATTCGTCCGGCTCGTCCAGACCCGTTCGTTGCCCCAGTAAGGCGAGGGTTGCATGACTTTATCGCTTGCCGCATAACCCGGTCCAATCGCCATTGGTGTGTCGGCATCCCGCACCGGAGCAATGATGTTTATCGCGGCGTGCTTGGTCGGATCTAGAATCGGCATGATGTCGGTACTATGCTCGGTGGACCCATAGAGCCGTCCGTAGGCATTGACTGTGGGGTATCGTCGGTCTGACGCGATCAGGTCGTGCAGGTAATGCTTGTCATCGAGCCAATCCCAAGTCGTTACAACGATGTTGCGCTCAGCACCTTGAGGCCGAGGCGGCTTCGCGTGAGGCAACTCGCCTTTGGCTATACGGTCCGTCCAATCAGCAAAATAGCGTAAAGGAGCTCCGCCGAGTTCCTTAACGGCAAGTCTAAACATAGTTTCGCCACCTTGCCCGGATTGAATTCGGCGGAACCAGGCTTCCTCGGACGTCTTGAAGTCGTTCAGCGGGAATGGAACGTCTTTCGGGAACGTGCGAGTGGAAAGCGTCCCCAGTTGATGACAATTGACGCAGCCGTTGATTTTCATCGAATCCACCCAGTGGTTCTGGCTCACCTTAGCTGGAATTTTGCCTTTGCCGCCGAACTCGCTCTTATCGGGGATCTTTAGCATCGAGTACCAGTAAATTGCCGGATAGTACTTCGCCGCGTCAGCGTCGCTGGACGCAATCACCGCCTTGAGATTTAGGTTCTTGCCGGGCATGGCTTTAACTTTATGCGAATCGACCAGTCCATATCCACGAACCCAGACGTTGTATGTAGCCTTGGGCAGATCGGGCAGCACGTATCGTCCTTGATCGTCGGTGACGACCATTCTGGCAAAACGGGTCGGCAAGTCGTTCGTTTCCGCAATCACCCAGACGCCCGCTTCGGCTCCCTTATTGCTCCGCACCACACCGCCGATATCATCTTTATCAATGCGCACCGTGGCGCCCTGCTGGCTACTGAGCGGAGTCGACGATAGCAACAAAACCACCGCAACGGCGACGATCCCGAGGAATAATGAATTGTGTCGTTTCATCTTCTGCCTCCCTTTGCACGTAACAGATCAACCCATCAGCTCTTACGCGCGAGTGGAGATTATCTATGGCACTGCGCTGTGTCAACGGGGACAAGAGGATCGGGCGCGCCCACGCTCACTCGGTCCGGCATCGCTGCAGCTCGCGCGCTAACTAAGGTTTGTTTGGCTGCAAGCGCACTAAACAAATTTGTCACTTTGTGCACGGAAAATTGCAATCTGAGTAATCCAGGGTACGGCCCTGCTGAGAGTGTCCGGGCAAAAAAACCTCGATTATAGCGGCAATTAGACAGGTCGTCCGGTCGATACGGCCGTGTGGCATATGGGTTGCACACGAGCACATACCATTCAAAGTATCCACTGGCGCGATGAATAAAATATCTCAACAGCGGTCTTTGTCGCTATTCGATTAGCTCGGCAACGAATTCAGCGGAACGGTTTCAGAGGCGCGGAGTTGATTAGCAACTCAACCGTCGCGCCGGAAAATAAAAAAGTAAACAATCAACAAACTAGAGGTGCTCGTATCATGAACGAACCGGAACAAAGCTTGTGGATGTCGGTGCTTACTTTAGCAATGCAAGATCTGTCCGGGCCCGATCATCTCGCTAAGCCCGCGCGCGCGTGGTTTGCCTCGAAGAACACAGCTCTTGGCAGCCTCATCTGGATCTGCGATCAGCTAGGTTTGGATCCTGACGCGGTGCGGCAAAAGATCCTGAGACGGCGCGCCGCGGAGCTCGCCGTGAGCGCTCGATCGAAAGACGTCGATCAAGCCGCTTGATCACCATCGGGCGAATTCTCGCATACGAAGGCTACACGTAGGACCGGTTCTCGGTGTCCGGTGTCGAACGCAAAATACGTGAGCCCCAGGGCCATGCGCCGCATGATCACCGGTGCAAAATGACCCGCCTGCCGCCTTTCGTTGATTTTGTTTGGGCGATTAACACCCTCTTCGCTTTCCGCGCTTTTCCATACGCAATAATAAACCTTCCTTTTCAACGTAAACTCGATTGCAGTCGCTGCGCGCGGCCAGCTCGGCGATCAGGCGAACAAGCGGCTGACCTACGCTGCAATAGTTCTTGGGTGCTCCCGCAGCAAGCATAGCGCTGACCGCAGCTTCGCCGGCGATCACGCGCAGAACAAGCTCTTCATCGGACACTCGTGCGCCTCCGAATCGTCGTCGCAAATCGCGCAGCGAGGGATCGGGCGGCGACCACTTCTGCCATTCTTTGGCGCGCGGCCGGTTGAGAATCTTGTCTTTGACGTTAGCATCCATGACCTGCGGCGCTTCCTTGCCCCAGTGCCCGAGTGCATACTGAATCGACTGGTCGGTCACTTGATGGTAACGCTCGCCGGTAATGACGTTGATCGCCGCCTGGCTGCCGACGAACTGCGCCAGCGGCGTTACCATGATCGGATAGCCGAACTCGGCGCGCACCCGCCCCGCTTCTTCCAAAATTTCCGGCAAGCGTTTTTCCATGCCCATCGTGCGGAGCTGATGACGCAAATTGGAGATCATGCCGCCCGGAACCTGATGCAGATACTCGGCATGGTCGTACTCACGCGGCGCACCGAGCGGATGTCCTTCGCGTTTGGCAATATATGTAAAATGTTGCTGCACCGGCCGGACCTCCGCTAAATCGACCGGTATGTTGTAGCCGAGCACGGATGCGTTAGCGGCGATATTAAATATCGAAGGCTGCGATGAGCCGTTGGCGAGCGGTGGAATCGCCGTATGAAGAATATTGACGCCGAGCTCGAGTGCTTCGAGATAGTTGAACGGTGCCAGACCGTTGTTGCAGTGGGCGTGAAATTCGAGCGGGATGTCGCCGATAATTTGCTTGATCAGCCGAACCAGCGCGCGCGTCCGCTCGGGAGTGAGCAGTCCCGCCACGTCTTTGAAGCAGATCCGATACGGCGTGA
>JAICHC010000638.1 GCA_025922795.1 Candidatus Binatia bacterium
AACGATATCGGTAGTCGGCAGGTTGAAGAAATTCTCGCTCGAATCGAGCATGGCAACATAAGCTAGTGCGCGTCTGGCGGCTGTGTTCGAGGAGGTATCGGCGTTTCGATGGCGAGGGAGCCCGCCTCCACGGCGGACGCTGGAACCGCCCTGGAACATCAATCGTATACACATCCGGCTCTTTGTCGCTCGCCGCGCTCGAGCTCTTCGTCCACGTGGACACCGACCTGGCGCCAACCGGATTGATCGCAATTCCGGCAGATATCCCTGAAGACGTGCCGTTTGCCACCGTCGATATTGCGAAACTGCCGCGGAATTGGCGAGCTTATCCCGCGCCAGAAAAGCTGAAGGAAGTCACCGCCGCATGGATCAAAGAGTCCTCAACGGCGATATTGGCTGTACCGTCGGCGGTGATTCCCGACGAGCAAAATTATCTTCTCAGTCCCACGCATCCGGATTTCAGTCGTATTCGCATCCAGAAGGCGATGCCTTTTGAGTTCGACCCGCGCATGTGGAAGTGACATCACGCGGATTCCGTCTAGATTCAAACGAGGCTGCTTGCGCGCATTGATTTCAGCCGTTACGCCCTCGGCGGCCTATGCTATATTCGAAAATTGAGGCTACGCTTGGAGATTTATAGTGAAGCAGATACTATCACCCGAAGATTTTGACCATCCCGAGGGGTTCCTCTCCCTAGCCAAAAACGTCGGCATCAAAGATAACACGCTCGATTTAACGGTTATCTATTCGACCGTGCGCGCGCGTGCGGCGGCAATGTTCACGCGCAACCGTTTTCCCGGCGCTCCGGTGATTGTCGGACGCAAACACATCGCCAACGGCTTCGCTCAGGCTTTGGTCATCAATAGCAAAAATGCCAACGTGGCGATGGGCAAGCAGGGCATCGATAACGCGATTGAAACCTGCCGCATCGTTGGTGAAGAGATGGGCGTGAATCCCTACCATGTCCTTCCTTTTTCTACCGGCGTGATTGGCCGACCGCTGCCGATGGATAGGATTCGTGCCGGCCTGCGTGGAATCAAAAACGAATTGAAGCCGAACAATCTCAAGCTAGCGGCCGAAGCGATCATGACGACCGACAGCTATCCCAAATACATTTCCTGCCGAGTCGGCTCTGCCGTTATTGCCGGCATCGCGAAAGGCGCCGGGATGATCGAACCCAATATGGCGACGATGCTCGTCTATCTGATGACAGACGCCGAATTGCCCAAAATAGCGCTGCGGCCGATGCTGCGCCGTGTGGTCGACCGGACTTTTAACTGTATGAGCATCGATACCGACACGAGCACAAGCGACACAGTCGTGCTGATGGCCAACGGCCTCGCCGGCACGGTCCATCTCAGACGTTTCGAAAACGGATTGCTGCAGGTATGCGAATATCTTACGCGTGAAATGGCGCGCAGCGGCGAAGGCGCTACCAAGCTGATCGTGGTCGACGTCGCGCGCGCAAAGAACGACGCGCAGGCAAAGCGCGTGGCCAAATCGGTCGTCAACTCGCCGCTCGTCAAAACCGCCGTCTATGGTTGCGATCCCAATTGGGGCCGCATCATTATGGCGATCGGCAAGACTTTCGATCCCACCATCGAGCCCGCCAAGGTTACGATTCGGCTAGGCGAAACTGGAGTTTTCAGAAAGGGCTCGCCGGTCGATTGCCCACTCGAAGCGCTGCGGCAATATCTGGGTCAATCCGAAGTCATAATCTCGGTGGATCTGGGACTCGGCAAAGCATCGTCACGGGTTTGGGGCTGCGATCTAACCGAGGGCTACATCAAAGAGAACGCTTATTATACGACGTAAGGCGTGAACGTGTTCGTGCTCGTGATCCGTGTCGGCTAACTGTCGGTACTCCACGCATTGAGTTATGGAAAGGCGTCTGACGGATTTCGTGCTGAAGGGCGGCCGCCTGATCGATCCCGCCAGCGGCAAAGACGGGATTTTTGACATCCGCGTGCGCGACGGCAAGATCGAAGCGATCGGCGCCAACCTTGATGCCGGCGTAACCGTGATCGACGCCAAAGATCATGTCGTCACGGCGGGATTGATCGACGTTCACTTACACCTGATGAAAGGATTGGGCGCCTTCGGCGTCGATCCAGATGTTTTTGGCGTCGGCTCCGGCGTCACGACCGTCGTCGACGCCGGCAGCGCAGGTCACACTCTGCTCAACGTTTTTCGGAATTACATCACCGACAACGCCAAGACGCGGGTATTGAATTACATCAATCTTTCAACCCTTGGCGGCGTATCCGGCCCCGGTTATAGCATTCTTGCCGATCCGCGCTTGATCGACGAAGCCAAAATCGAGCAAGCTGTCGAAGCGAACCGCGACATTATCGTCGGCATCAAGATCATGGCCACCGGCGGCGCGCTGGGATCACAGGGACTGAAGCCGTTGGAGCGCGCGCGCAAGCTCGGCGACACGTTAAAATTGCCGCTCCTCGTCCACATCGGCGAGAGCTGGACCAAGGACACTGCGCCGGTGCACGTCGGCGACGTTCTCAAGTACTTGCGCGCGGGCGATATCGTCACGCATATGTTCACCGTCCATCCCGGCGGTTTGCTCGACGGCAATGGCAAGCTCTGGCCGCAAGTGCGAGAGGCCAAGGAATCCGGGGTGCTCATGGACGTAGGCCACGGCCTGCATAATTTGAATTTCGATGTGGCGCGAAAAGTGCTCGATCAGGGGTTGCAACCGGACGGCGTTTCGACCGACGGCCACCGCGGCAACCGCGCCGGCCCGGTTTACGATTTGCCGACGACCATGGCCAAACTCATGGCGTTGGGATTTTCGTTAAATCAGGTAATCGAAATGGCGACGGCGAATTCGGCCAGATTATTGGGGCGAACGGACGAACTGGGCACGCTTCGAATCGGACAGTCCGCCGAGATTTCCGTGTTGAGAATCGAAGAGCGCGAATGGCAGGCGGTGGACTCACAGCAAGGCATCATTCCGGCTCAGCATGCGATC
>JAICHC010000639.1 GCA_025922795.1 Candidatus Binatia bacterium
ATGCCACGAACTCCGTCTTTCACTACTGGATGTTTGCCCCTCGTTCTCCTCGCCCGACCCCGCCGCGCCGATTTCTCGTCCCAAAGCCGGTACGAGTGCGCGAAGCTCGCATGGCAGAACTGGGACGACAATCGATGCTCGCAGCCATGGATGTTATCAAAGCGAGCACGACAAGGACAGCAAGGATCGTTCGGTGAGCTATTCTTTTCGAGCGATGTCGATGCAGGCATGCAGCGGCAGATGATCTGAGGCGACTCGAGTCAGTGGGGTGATACAGCGGCGCACGCTGATCAGCGCCCGCTGCGGTTTAACCCAGATTCTGTCGAGTGAGAAAATCGGCGCAGGGGAGGGGAAGGTTCGTAACGAGGGTGCTTTGCCGAATTCCTCATTAAAGCGGAGAATGGGAAAGCCCCAGGGAAACCACTCGTTGAAATCGAGCAAGACAATCACCGGCGTCGTGGCTTCTTTAGCGATACTGGCCAGAAGGCGTTTGGTTTGGTAAATGCGCTCGCGAACCCGCAGCCCGAGGTGCGAAACAATCACCCGCAGGACGCCGTTGCCGGTATCGATGTCCACGTCGATGGCGCCTCGGGCTTCTCTCCCGGGAACGCTCAAGTCGAGCCGGCGCGCGTTGATCACCGAATGACGCGACAACAGTACGTTACCGTACTCGCCATTGGCTCGCGCGATCATCGGTCCGGCAATGGCGATCCGTCCGGTGGCCTCGGCGAGATACTGCATCTGGTGCGACTCCCCGGTGCCGTTGTTTTCAGAATGGACTTCCTGAAGGCCGATCACATCGGCATCGAGTTGATTAAGGACCTGGGCAATCCGCGCCGGGCTGCGCCGGCCATCCATGCCGACGCACTGGTGAATGTTGTAGCTAACCGCGGAAAATAGCTTGCTCGTATCTTTGAATTCGTGCAGTTTCAAACGCTGATCGAACCGGCGCTTTGAGCCAGCCCTCCGTGCTTGAGTATTTGTCAAATAACTGCATCAAACCGGACGAGGAATCGTAGCAGCACTTTCCGAAATGGCAAAGCGGTCCGTCAGCGCGTGAGATAGTCACTCAGCGTGAAGATGATGAAATGCAACAACCAGATAAGGCCCGCCCCGGCAAAGACACGGGCCAGAAAACTGCTGTGCCTCAGATGCATGAAGTAGATCATTACCAGTGCCGCCTTCGTCAGGGCGATGGCCAGCGCCACCGGTGTGTTAAGCGGCCCCAGATTTATGAATGCCACTGCGGTGGTGATTAATGTAAGAACCAGGAGCGCCCCGAAAACGAGAAAATAAGTTTTTCTTTGTGCTGCTGCCGCGTGCGCGTCCATCAGTGCCGTCCGATCAGGTAGAGCAGCGGGAATAAAAAAATCCATACCACATCAACGAAATGCCAGTAGAGACCGACCATTTCCACCGGAGTGTAATAGCCCGCTGAAAATTCTCCGCGCCATGCGCGCAGCGCCATCCAGATAAGCAGCCCGGCGCCGATCACCATGTGAAAAGCGTGCATCCCGGTCATCGCGAAGTAGAGCGAGAAAAAAATCGCCGCATGACGCGGATCGGCCTCATTGAAGCGAAAGCCGGCGCCAGGAACCAAGTGCTCATGAAATTTGTGCTGGTACTCAACACCCTTGATGCCGAGAAAAATCAGACCCAGCAGCAACGTGGCCGCAAGAAATAGGATCTGGCCGCGCCGCCGGCCCATCTGCGCGCTGTAAACCGCCAGGACCATCGTCAAGCTGCTGCCGATCAATACTCCTGTGTTAACCGTGCCGAGCACGACATCGAGGTGGTGGCTGGCGGCGGCAAACGCCTGCGGATACGACAGTCGATAAACGAGATAAGTGACAAACATTCCGCCGAAAAAAAGAATCTCCGTAGCCAGAAACGTCCACATGCCGAGAGTTGACGCTTCGACCTGCTGCTCGGGATCGTCGAACTGATGCGCCAGGGCGGCGCCATGTGAATCAGCCAACTTTCTGCTCCTCTTCCTCGTAGGCGTAGGCCGGTTGCGATACTCGGGGCTTAAGCTCGAAGTTATCCGTCGGCGGCGGCGAAGCTGTGGTCCATTCCAAGCCTCGCGCGTCCCAAGGATTGGCGCCGGCGTACGGGCCATAGCGCATCGACCAGAAGAAATAAATCAACGGAATCAGGTAGCCTATCCCCAGGATCGAAGCGCCCGCCGACGACATGACGTTAAGCACCTGAAACTCGTCAGGATATGCCGCATAGCGCCGCGGCATGCCAAGATAACCCAGAATGAATTGGGGGAAAAACGTCAGGTTAAAGCCGACAAAGATAACCAGCGCCGAGAAACGCGCCCATCCTTCCGGATAAAGCCTGCCGGTGATCTTTGGCCACCAGAAATGGAGGCCGCCCAAATACCCCATAATGGCGCCGCCGACCATGATGTAGTGAAAATGCGCGACGACGAAATAGGTGTCATGGACATGCACGTCGATCGGCAGGGTGGCGACGAATATCCCGGTCAATCCGCCGATGGTGAAGAGACCGATGAATCCCAGAGCGTAAAACAACGGCGTGCGATAAACGATCGAGCCTTTGTAGAGCGTCGCAGTCCAATTGAACACCTTGATTGCCGAAGGAATCGCCACCAGCATGCTGAGAAAGGAAAAGACCAGCCCGGCATAGACTGATTGGCTACTGACGAACAGATGGTGACCCCAGACAAAGAAGCCGAGGATCGCAATGGCACTGCTGGAGAAAGCGATAAAGGTATAGCCGAAAATCCGTTTGCGCGAGAAGCACGGAACGATCTCGCTGATCACGCCCATGGCCGGCAGGATCATGATGTAAACCGCGGGATGGGAATAAAACCAAAATAGATGCTGGAACAGCACCGGATCGCCGCCTAAGCGGGGATCGAAGATGCCTAATTGAAACAGCCGCTCGAGCGCAACCAGAACCAGGGTGATTGCCAAAACCGGAGTGCCCAGTACCATGATCAGGCTGGTGGCATAA
>JAICHC010000640.1 GCA_025922795.1 Candidatus Binatia bacterium
CACGCCCTCACACTTTTTGTCTTCACCCAGGTTGTAAACGACCGCGACCCCAACGTAGGCTAGGTCCATCATCTCGCGCGGTGAGAATTTAATGTAGTCGCCGACCAGACGCGGGCCGGTCTTCGGAATCGTGATCTCGGCCAAAATCTCGTCCGGGCTCATCACCGTTTGGCCGGGCCCCGTGAAAAATTCTTCGAGCGCGACGGTTCGCTCGCCGCTTAAGCCGACGATCTTTGCAGTCCCATTCAAAGCGATGAGCGCCGGAGCGGTGTCCGCGGACGGCGTCGCATTCGCCATGTTGCCGCCAACGGTGGCACGGTTCCTTATTTGAATGGAACCGACCTCGGCCGCGCTCTGCGCCAGGAACGGATACTTGCGGACCATTAGCGGCGAGATTTCAATCTCGCGCATGGTCGTCAGTGCACCGATGGTGATGCTGCCGTCCGTGTTTTCACGGATGCCGGCCAGGCCGGGAACTTTTTTAAGGTCCACGACATATTTCGGCAGCAGCCCTTTTTCTTTCAAGGCGATGACTAAATCAGTACCGCCTGCAAGAAAGCGACCTCCGGGGCCATTTTCTTTGAGGAGGCGGCTGGCTTCTTGAAGCGTTGCCGGCTGATAGAAATCAAACGGTTCGGTACGTTTCATAACATAATCTGAAGGAAGTAGGGGCGACCGGCCGGTCGCCCCTACAAATCCACACCATTGTTCATTCGGTTCCTCTAGATCAGCGGTTTAAGCGCTTTCCCGATGGCCTTGCCGCAGGGCTCGCCGTCTCGCATCTGGATATGGCCGCGCACGACGGTCAGCACCGGCATGCCTTTGACTTTCCAGCCGTGCCAGGGCGAAGGTTTGTTTTTGCTGTGCAGTTTGTTGACATCGATGGTGCCTTCCTTGTCCATATCGACGACGGTGATGTCGCCGTCCGAGCCAAGGCGGATCGCGCCCTTCTTCGGATAGACCTGCCAAACCTTGGCCGGGTTTTCGGAAGCAACTTTCACATATTGGTTCAAGGTCAGACGGCCCTTATTCACTTCGGTCAAGATCAGCGGCACGCCGGTTTCGACGCCACAGAACCCGGAGATACAATCCCAAATCGCCGGCTTGGTGAGCTTGCCGTAAATATCCGAGCCCTTTTCTTCCAACGTGTGCGGTGAATGGTCGGTGGCGAGGGTGTCGACGAACCCTTCGCGCAATCCCTGCCACAATACTTCCGCGTGGTCCTGGGTGCGCACCGGCGGATTCATCTTGAGCAGCGAGCCCACTTTGTCCATGTCGTTCGGTTCGCGCAGGAGGTAGTGCGGCCCGGTCTCGGCCGTGACTCTCAAACCGCGCGCCTTGGCGTCGCGCACCATGTAGGCGGCCTGTTTTGAGCTCATGTGAAAGACGTGCAGCTTGGTACCGAAAGTCTCGGCGAAGAAGATCGCATGATGCACGGATTCCGCTTCGCAGATATCGGGGCGGGAAGCTTCCCAGTAGCGGGCTTCATTTTTGTTTTCCTGCTTCAGCTTGTTGGTGCAATAAGCCATGATTTGACGATTTTCGGCATGAATGCCGAGCGGCAGCTTCGATTGCGCGATGTAATCGAACGCTTCCATGCACATGCCGTCGTCGGGGAACGGCAGGTTGCCGATCGTTTCGCCGAAAAAGATCTTGTAGCCAATCGCGCCGGCGGCGGCCATGGGCAGAATATCTTTGGTATTGGTTTGCACGACGACGCCGGTGATGCCGAAGTCGACCAGCGATTTTGCTTCACCCAGTTCCTTTTTCACCTTGACCTGCTCGGCATCGGAGGTGGGAGGCACGGTGTTGGGCATATCGACGACGGTGGTAATACCGCCGCACACCGCCGCGGTCGAACCGGTGGCGAAATCCTCTTTGTGCGTCATGCCCGGTTCTCTGAAGTGGACGTGACCGTCGAACAGACCCGGCAGAATATGCTTGCCTTTGGCGTCGATCTCTTCTTTGCCTTGGGGCAGTGAATCATCGGCGCCGATGGCGACGATTTTTTCGCCGCTGATCGCGACCCCGCCCTTAAACGTTGCGTCCGGGGTGACCACCCAACCATTTTTGATGACTAAATCTGCTGCCATTTTGCTCCCTTTCTTGTGGTTAAGTTATTTCCTTATTAATCCGACGCTAGCGCTCTGAGGCCGCGAATCTCTTGGCGGTGCTCGAGGTCGGCCATAACGTTTTTCTTGCCGGCTTGAATATGGTTTCGCAGGATGGCAACCGCTGCCGTTGCATCGCGCTGCTCCATGGCATCGAGCAGCCGTAAATGCTCATGGTGCGCGGCGATACCGCGCGCCGGATCGTACAAACCATCAGTCCGGCGCTTCAGCACGATACGCTCAAAAACATGGCTCAATGTATTTTTCAACGTGGCATTGCCGCTCAGCGCGGCGATCTGCAGGTGGACGTCCTGATCGTAGACCAGCCGCTCGCGGCTAAATCGATGCTGCACGTCCAGGCCATAGACGTTTACTTTCTCTCGCAACTGAGCGAGCGCGTGATCGGTAAGCGTTGCGATCGCTTTTTCCACAGCGAAAGCTTCCAGAGCTTCACGTAGCTCATAGAGCTCTTCCGCTTCTTGCATTCTAATTTCTTTGCAGGTAAAACCGCGGTTCGGCAGAAAGGAAACATACCCTTCCTGTACAAGCCGAGTCAATGCTTCGCGTACGGGAGTGCGACTTACGCCGAGACGTTCACTAAGCTGTTGGTGATGTAATTTTTGTCCCGGCATGACCTCGTTGCACAAAATCAAATTTTTAATTTGGTTGTAAACGCGGGCTGAAAGATTTTCTACAGCGCGTGTTTTGGATTTTCTCTTGAGCGGAAATGCCATCGGCCGAGATTTTGTATGCAAAAGTTTATGCAATGGCGGGAAAGCTATCTGATCCGACTGGTGATGTCAACGAACGCGATTTCGCGCTTGAAAAATCAAATGAAAATGATAATAAGCTTGCGACCTGATCGCCCTGGAGG
>JAICHC010000641.1 GCA_025922795.1 Candidatus Binatia bacterium
GCCTTCGAGAGGGACACCGGCCACAAGGCCAAGCTCGCATTCGGCTCGACCGGCCGTTTCTATGCGCAGATCAGGAACGGCGCGCCATTCGAGGTAACTCGTGTCGCCCGAAACGAAGTAGTCCACCGCAGTACTCTGGAATGTTGGCAGTTCAAGAACGAGACGGAGAACCTGATCGTTGCGCACCCGATTCATTTACATGGCCCATCGTTCCAGGTTTACAGCCGCACGTGCAGACAAGCGCAGGCTGCCGCGTGGAACAATGTGCGCGCCGGATATTTGGACGAAGGCTGGAAGGACACGTTCTTGTTAATGCCCGGCGAGTCAGCAAAGATTCTTATTAAATTCGGGCCGACGCCGCATCTGTCGCTTTATCATTGCCATAACCTCGACCACGAGGACATGGGCATGATGCGGCATTACCGAGTCATTTAGGCGCAGGCGCGTCAATCAGGACTTCTTTCGCTACGTAGGCGGTCACGGGTGTGCCCGGAAACGCCTTAATGTTCCTGCCTTTGAATAATCCGGAGATACGGTCCCCGACGGTTTTTCTGATACCTGCCAGTTCTGCAATCGCCTCGATGACGAGGGTTGCCTGGCCCGTCGCGACCCGCGCGATTTCGCCCGCAGCGATGCCCTTGAGAGCTCCGATCAGGTCATTGAGCGAATTGGTGTCCGCCAATTTCCTCATGCTGCCCAGATTGAGCCGCTCGGCCAGCATTGAAATTATTTTCGAATCTCCCATGTCGGCTCCGCTGAGACCTTCCAACATCTTTTGAAGCGATTTCTTGGTTTCTTCGTCGGCGAGGATTTTTTCTAACTCGTCGCTCGCTCGGTCAATTCCCGTATTGTCTCCGGTGAAGTGATACGGCTCTCTATCCTTTGTCGCCTTCAGCATCACTGTTTTACCGTCGACTGCAACGGTTCGATCGATTGTGACCGCCAGCCTCGCGGGTTCATTAAGGAATTTGGAAATCGCGCCCGCTGCGCGTGACCATTCGACTTTGCCGTATGCGATCGCACCCTTCGGAATTAAAACCCGATTATCGGACGAGACGACGTCCGCCGAAACCATAAACGCGACGTCCTTGCCTTTCTCGGATCCGCCGGAACTTAATTCCGTCAATAGGATGAGCGGCACTTCTGTGCCCTCATCGACTTTAACCTGCGGCAGGGAATTGCATGCCAAGCATACGACCGTAATCAATAAAGCTATTCGTTTCTTCATCTTTCATTTGAGCAGTCTAAATTTGCTCTGGTGCTCAGAGTGTCGGTCCAAGAATCCCGATTCCGGGCGCGCGTTTTTCGTCAGCGCGGGGTCGGGTTCGCCGTTGCCGTCGACATCGGCGCCGATTCGCCAAACTTCGTCGGCGAGAGCTTGCGCTTCCGCCACACTCAAGTCCGCGCGGTAGCGCTCGGCCATCGCGGCGACCATCCTATCTTCCGCTTCCGGCGTTCCGGCGGCGGCAGCAAACTGCCTGTAGATTCCGAAATCACCATCGTATCGCAGTTTGAAGAACAAGTCTTCTTCCGGCGTGTGATTCATTTCTGCAAACACGGCCAATACTACGAACGGAGCGGACGTAATATCCCCGAACGCGCGTTTCATAGGGTTGCTCAGCGCAAAACCTACGACACGGCCGATCGTTACATCCGCCTCGCTACGCGAAAAGCCCTCTTGATGTGCGAAGTCGACAGCTGTGAGGCGCATGTTCTCCACATCTGCCTGTTGTCCCATCGCTGAAAACATCAGGCAATCATAAACTTCGTAAACCTTTCGAACTTGACGCCGATAGGTGTAGATCAACGTCCCGGCTTCAATGGAAATCGCCACGATGGGCGAGCCGCCGCGCAGTCGCGATTCGATGTATTGCGCCCTTTGGGAGACGCTTTGTTGCCAATCGTATGGTGAAATCATGAGCTTCCTCCGCCTGCGGGGGCGCCGCCGCCCCTTTCTTGCCTATCTGACCTGACGGCGCTTGCGGCAGCGGCGACAAGGTCGGCTGGGGGCACTTCGTATACGCCGTCTTTATCGAGCAACGTCGCGGTCGGCAGGATGCGGTCGAAGCCACCCGTCGCCGAGTCCAGTTGTGCAGCGATGTCGAGCATCGTCAGGCCGTCCACTAGCACTTCGGCGAGCGGCCTGGTTTCGAAGGGTCCTTTTGTTCGGTTGATGTAATCGAATACGCCCCGGATTCTCTCCGAGCCCGACCCGGCGGCGCCGAATTCCCCGCTTTCGAAGCGCGCTCCCATCGCATCGTAGAAGTAGATGCCGAACGTGTCCTTGGAAGTGTCGTAGGCACTGACGAGCGGAACGAACACGCCGATGCCTTCCATCGTCATCGGCAAATTGCCGGCGAGCGCGCGCGTGACCTCTTGCAGCTTGCCTTCGAGGCTGAGCTCCTGCAGTTGAGTCCTGGAATAGTACTTGAACGCATGCTTGAGATATCTCACGATCTCGATGCTTCGCGCATAGGACCCCGATATCGCGACTACCGTGTGGTCGTCCAGCGGCATCACCTTGTCCGCGCGGTCGTACATGACGTAGTTTGCCGCCGTAGCCCGCCGGTCCCCGAGATTCAGGATTCCACCGTCGAACTTGAGAGCCAGCACGGTCGTGCCGTGAGTCTCCGACACGCCCTTAGGCGGCGTGCCGAGGCACTGGGGAAAGCCGACCATGTCTGCAAATGACCGATAAGCCATGCCCCAAGTATGGCGTAGAGATGTTCGAGTTTCCCATATCGTCGCCTCGACATCAGGCCGGTGGAACGCGCCAAGGAGAGGCTCGCGGCCGGCGACCTCGATGAAAGTCAGCGGTAACATCCTACCGGGCTTTCATCCGGCGCCGGTTTTGGGTATTCACATTCATCTCATTTCTTTTGAATTTACTTACTCGCATTTTTTTGAAGATTCATCTGGCTCACGTAAGCAATGCTCGCACGAAATCTGCAGATTTACTCGGGGGAGATACCGGGTTTTTGTCA
>JAICHC010000642.1 GCA_025922795.1 Candidatus Binatia bacterium
AGATCGAAAGAGCAAAAAAAACAAAGGGATTTCTATCCATAACGCTCACCCTCTGCAGCCGAAAAGCTAGCATGATTGGATCGACGGTGGAAGAGACTCAAACGAAACCGGCGCAATCCGAGATGTCGCGGAATCGCCTCCCGTGCTATACTCGTTTCATGCCCAGGATTAGATATGCTCTGGTGTTTATTTGCTTGGTCGGCCGGCTCGACACCGCCGAGGCGCAATATGTCTTGGAGTTGAAAAACGGCCGGCAAATTACCGTGCAAAGTTATCGCGAACAAGGCTCAATGATCAAATTTCCCGGCCTCGGCGGTGAGATCGCCATCAGCAAAGACCAAGTTCAGTCCGTACGGCGCGCCACGGACACCGACCCAAAAAGCGCATCCAGTCTCGGCATCGATCAGCTTCGCCCAACCGCGCCTTCGCAACCGGCCGAAACCGCGGCGCAGCCGGGCGAGGCAAAACCTGGCGCTGCAGCACCGTCCCGAGGAGAAGCGCCGGTGATGGAAAAGGCCGCCGAGGAAAAAGCTTACCAACAAAAAATCAAGCGACTCACCGCCCAGTTGCAGGAACTACGCGAGCAGTACGCCGTTCGCACGCGCGGCAACACCGGCTCGGAACCACAGCTTTCTACCACCGCACAGGCTTTCAGGGGACATCAGGACGATTTGTTAGCGCGCCTGCGCGATGCCCAGTTCCGAGCGCAAGGGCTGCCGAGCGGCAGCAACGCCACCAGTCCGCCGTTTTCGTTAAATCCGCCGCCCGCATATTCCGAAAAACAGAAGGAACTCAGCGACCTGAGAAATCGAATAAATCAGGCCGAAAACGACCGGCAAAAAATCATCGAAGAGATGAAATCGAAAAACTTCGATACGGGTTCGCTATTCCTGGATTAATTCAACTGCCGCCCGAATCCCGAGAAGGTAACTGTTCACGCCGAAGCCCGCGATCTGCCCGACGGCCACTTCCGCGATATGAGAGTGGTGACGAAACGGCTCGCGTTTATGAATGTTCGAAAGGTGAATTTCAATCGTCGGAATGCCGGCGGCCGTGATCGCGTCGCGCATGGCGATGCTCGTGTGCGTGTATGCCGCCGGATTGATCACGATCGCGCCGAATTGCTTCGGCGCTTCTTGGATCCAGCTGACGAGCTCGCCCTCATGATTCGACTGGCGAATCTCGATCTCGACAGCGAGCTCTTGAGCGAGAGCGCGCACCTTCTGATCGATCTGTTCGAGGGTCAGCTTGCCGTAGATCTCGGGCTGCCGCTTACCGAGCAGGTTGAGATTGGGCCCGTTGAGCACCAAGATCTTTTTCTTCCTCGCCATCGATGTTTCCTGTTCGCCTGCGGAAGAGTCGGGTGCAAACTACGCGCCCAAGCCGCCGGCGATCTCGGCGGGCGCCAGCCAATCAAAACGGGTCTTCCCAATGCCGTTGCACATCACGAACTTGATTCGATCGCCCGCCGCCTTTTTGTCTACTTCCATGCCTTGAAGCAAATTCGCGATCGACACCGTCGATGGTATCTCGGTCGGCAAGCCGGATTTTTTGATCAATTGAATGATCCGGTCAACGCTTTTCCGATCCGCAAGCCCTCGCTCCAGCGAAAGCGCCGCGGCCTTCGCCATCCCCACGCCCACGGCCTCGCCGTGAAGAAACTGCCGGTAACCGGTCGCGGCTTCCAGAGCATGGCCGATGGTATGGCCGAAATTGAGCACCGCGCGGTAATCGTCCTCGCGCTCATCTTGTTCGACGACCCGGGCTTTGATCGCACAGCAAGTGGCGATGACTTGAATCAGCAGCGCCCGATCGATTGAAAGTAAACGCTCGACTTTTTCCTCCAACAGCTGAAACAACGCGGAGTCCGCGATAATGCCGTACTTAATAACCTCGGCAAGCCCGGCGACGAGCTCCCGACGCGGCAGGGTCCGCAGCACGGCGACATCGATCACGACGAGCTTGGGCTGGTGGAAAACTCCGATTAGGTTCTTGCCATTTTCATGGTTCACTCCGGTCTTGCCGCCGACGCTAGAGTCGACTTGCGCCAGCAACGTGGTCGGCACCGGTATGTAAGACACACCACGCAAATAAGTCGCAGCCGCAAAACCGGCCAGATCGCCAACCACGCCTCCGCCTAGCGCCAGCACGCAGGATCTGCGCTGCAAGCGGGCTTTAATCAGGCCATCGTAGATGGTTGCCAGCGAGGCGAGATTTTTGTGTTCTTCGCCGTCGGGGATCAAAATCGGCTTGACTTCAAAGCCGGCTTGGCTGAGCGCATCGTGAATCGGGTCCAGGTAAAGCTGCGCAACCACGGGATTGCTGATAACGGCCGCTTTGCCGCGGAGATTGAGCCCATCGAGAAATTCGCCGAGGCGATCGAGGATATTCTCACCGACGTGGATCGGGTAGGAACGATCGCCCAGATTAACGGTCAACGTTTGCATGCGGGTCGCCCTCGACATTCAACCTTTCGATGATTTGATCCACGACCTGGGCCAGGGTCAGATGATTCGTATCAACGGTGAAGTGGGCCTGGCCGTAGCGACTTTCTCGCTGCCGCATCAACTCCTCGACTTGTTGGCGGCGATCGGCGCTCTTGAGCAAAGGACGCTTCGGCCCAGTTCCCGCTCTGGCCAGCAAGGTGTCGATCGGAGCGGCCAAACCGATCAGGGTCGTTTGCCGCCGCAGCAGATCGAGGTTTTCATCATCCATGATGACGCCGCCGCCGGTAGCAATCACTTGCCCGTCGCGCTGCAAGACCTCGTGCAGCGTTCGCTTCTCCAACTGGCGAAAATACGCTTCGCCTTTGGCCGCGAAAATCTCCCGTACTTTTTTGCCTTCGGCTTTCTCGATCAGGCGGTCGAGATCGACAAAGCGGCGCTGCAATCTCCTGGCGAGATTTCGTCCCACGGCGCTCTTTCCGACCGCCATGAAACCGATCAGCGCGATGTTCCGTGGCAAAGCCTTTGACAAACT
>JAICHC010000643.1 GCA_025922795.1 Candidatus Binatia bacterium
AGTCCATACGACACCCTTGTGAAGGTATTTTTAAATACCCAGGGCAGGGTGACTCATACGATAGGAGATGGAGAAAGAATGAAGAATAACTGGTATTATTACCGCGGTAACAAGCTACACATTATCGAGTTCAACATAGATGGACCAAGAACAACCCGCGATACCTGTGAATATGACAATCGCGGAAATATTCTCAGTATTTTTTCAACCGATCCACTTGGAAAACGATGTCTTCATCGTTCTGAGCGAATTGTAAATTTCCTCTCGTATAAAAAGGTACTTTCGTCGCAACGGGGATTCATTCACTTCACAGTTATGACCGGGGTATTTCGAAGGTTGCTGCCGAGAAGAGGCGCAAGCCCTGTGCCACACTCGCGGGCGCCACCGCGACGATCGTTTGCGCCGCGGCGCGCATGTGCACCAGCATCGCGGGACTTTGTACATGATTCAGAACCAAGACGCCGGGTGCAGTCCGTTGCCCTGAATCTAAGACAAAGTATTTTGGGATCTCGCCGAGCGACTGCGGATCGCGACGGACTCGGTCCTCTGCTACCAGCAACAGAGGAAAGAGATTCTATGCAGGCCGCTCAAGCGGATGGGTTCAGCCGTTCAGCAAATAGGCATGAGTCGCTCGCCAGTAACCGTGGGCGGCAATGCTTCTAATGGGTTCAGTTGTTCCTGCGCATCGCTTCGGCCACCTCGCTTAAAGATCACCGTGACTCACAAGCGCGCCGAATCCCGGCGGTGGGCGGCGATGGCGTGTGATGCTTTCAAACGCGAAGGCGATCTCGAACAGGCTGGCTTCGTCGAAAGGGCGCGCGAGGAATTCCAAAGCCACCGGCAGCTTGACTCGTTTCGGGCCTTCCAAGCGGCTGCCGTTGGGGTCTTTATCGTCGGGCACGCGATCGTAGACTTCGCGGGTGAATCCCGCCGGCACGACGATCGCCGGAAAGCCGGTTTCGGGGCTGAGACTCACGGCGAAGCTCGAGCCCGAGCCGCGGCAGGTGTCGAGGTCGGATTTCAGCACCGGCTCGCCGGGTACGAGTGTCGGGTCGGACATAACCGTTCCGGATTTTAGAATTTTCGGCTCGGTGTAGGTCTCTACGGTTTTCCCCAGACGGTTAGTCAAGATGATGTGCGGCGGGATCGTCGTGTAGGCGTAAACCAGCGCGTCGAGATTATTTTCCGCCATCACTTGAAGAATGATTCGCCGTAAGGTCTCCATGCGTATCAGATGATCGATCTCCACCGGCGTGTCCAGAGTCTCGGCGCCGTCGCCGAACGCCCTTTTGAGATTATCCAGGTTGCCGGAAAACATCGGCATGGCGAGCATATCCTCGAGATCTTTGAACTTTGGATCGCCGCGCTCGCGCAGGTAGCGATTGATCGCGTAGTGTGCTTCGTGGCCGCGCGGCTGGGCGGCGAGCATGCGCAGGTTTAAGCCGCGGGCGCCGGAGGGAATCACGCTTTGATCGAACGCCATCGCCACGATGTGGTCGATGGGCTTGGCGGAGTCGGGAAACACCGCGGGAAAATTTCTCTTCAGCCAGCCGGGCTCGAGATAGGGAACCAGATCGGCGATCGTTTTATCGACGTTCACCGGATCGACGACCGTCACGCCGGCCTTTTTTAGCGCGGCGATCGCCTCGTTGGCGACGCGAATGTTTTCTCGATCGGCCAGGCTCGCTTCGATCATCAGATCGCGCAGCACGCCGAGCCTCTTTCCCCGCAGCGATTTTCCCCCGGCATGCCGCGCATAAGAAATCTCCGGTCGCGCGGCGCAAGCGGCGGTGACCGGATCTTTGGGATCGTAGCCGGCGAGAACTTCCAGAAGGATCGCCGCGTCTTCGACGGTGCGGCAGATCGGGCCGCCGCGGTCCCGGGTGAATGACAGCGGGACGATGCCGTCTCGGCTCACCAGTCCCTGGGTCGCGACCAGGCCGACCAGATTGCAGCACGATGACGGAAAGCGCACCGAGCCGGAGGTGTCCGTGCCCAGGCCGCACATGGCGAGGTTGGCCGCCACCGCCGCGGCCGAGCCGCCGCTCGATCCCCCGGGTATCCTCGTCGTATCGTAGGGGTTGCAAGTCTGCCCGCCGAAGGCGCTCCGCGCAATTCCCGCGGGAGCATATTCGTCCATGTTGGTCTTCCCGAGCAGGATCGCTCCGGCGGTGCGCAGCTTGGCGACCATGGTGGCGTCGTCCGGCGGGCGATCGTCGGCGTACTCGGCCGCCGCTGCCGCCGTCGTCCGCATGTCGAAGGTATCGTAATTGTCCTTGATCGCGATCGGGATGCCGTGAAGCGGGCCGGCAAACTTGCCGGTGCGCGCGAAGTAACGGTCGAGCTGGCGCGCCCGATCGAGCGCATCGGGATATTTTGCGTCGTCGCGCCCGGTGTGGGTCCGTTTCAGTTTGTCGGGAAAACCGAGCTTGGTGCGCTTGTCCCCTTTGAGATTCAGAGTGATGAAGGCATTGAGCTGACCGGCATTCGGGATCGGCGCGATATCGCCCAGTTGCAGTCCCGTGGCGGCATCGACATCGCCGCTGACGCAGACGCCGTTATAGGCCCTGATGCGCTCGAGATAGCGATTCACAAGCTCTGTTGCCGTGAGCTTCTTTGCGCGAAATGCCCGATGCACTCCGGCAATCGTCGCCTCTTCCAAGCGGAAGACGGTTTTCTTTGCCGCCAGTTTATTTGGGCGTTTTAATTTTTGCCGCGACCGCATGATTCGCTCCTCTCCGAAACAGAGCGTCAACCTAGCAAAGCGCCGCCGTCCCGTGCAATCGGTTCGAGTGACGCGTTGAGAGCTTATGTATTGCCGGTAAAAAACTTATTCAGGAGTTCATAAGTATCTAGACAACAGGGTTGGTTGGAGACGAAGGGACGACTCGTTCCAAGCCCAGGCAAAGCGTCTGGGCGTCATCGGTACCACCCGAGCCACGCCCCGAGTGCTTAATTTTGGGCGTGGGTGC
>JAICHC010000644.1 GCA_025922795.1 Candidatus Binatia bacterium
CGGAGACCGGCTTCCGCTGGATCTTCGGGGGGCTGCCGCGGGCGGGGGCGGGGGTGCCGTTCCGCTACGTGGTGACGGTGGACGAGAGCGACCGGCTGGAGCCGGGGTGCGCCGTGGACCTGGTGCGCACGAGAAGGCAGGGATTTGCCTACAGCCGGGGCGAGCGAGTGATGGATGGACTATGCGCCATCAGCGCGCCGATCTTCGATAGCGAAGGCCGAGCGCCCTATTCCCTGACGATTACCTTGACGCCGTTCAGATTGCAGGCGAAGGGGAGAAGCAAACTGGTGGAAGCGGTCAAACGATTTGCCGTCAAGATTTCTCGCAAACTGGGGAGCGATAGCGCCGTCGATGCGAGCGCGCTGCCGACGGCTCGCGCGGGAAGTGGGACCAAACGACTGCGGCCATGACTTACCCTACGAGTTCGCAACCCACGGCGGCGCAAAGCCTCGCCGGTTTCATTTGTGAGCTGAGTTATCGGCACGTCCCAGCTGACGCCGTATCGCGCTGCCGGGAGCTATTGTTGGATCAACTGGGTTGTCAGTTGATCGGCGCCGGCGTTCCGTGGAATCAGCCGGTCTATCAATTTGTGAAAAGCGCGAAAAGTGGCGGCCCGGCACGGATCGTAAAATATGGCAATGAAGTTCCGCTTGACGACGCGGTGCTCGTGAATGGAACATTCGCCCAGGGTTGCGAGCTCGATGACTACTACGATCAAGGCGGCGGCCATCCCGGCGCAGCGACGGTGCCGGTCATCCTTGCGCTGGCACAGAAGCAGACTGTCAGCGGGCAGGAACTGATCACCGCCATGGTTGCCGGCTATGAAGTCGGCTGGCGCATCGGCCGCGCGCTCTTGCCGGAATTGATGACCCGCGGCTATCACGCGCAAAGCGCGGTGGGCGTTTTCATCGCCGCCGCCGCCGCAGGCAAAATTCTTCGCCTCGATCCGGAACAGATGACTCACGCCCTGGCGATCGCCGGCAGCCATTCCGGCGGTACCATGGAGTACGACCAGAGCGGCGGCGAAGTGAAACGGTTACACAACGGTATGGCCTGCTGCGGCGGGCTCCGCTCCGCGTTGCTGGCGCAGATCGGCCTCACCGGACCGCCGACGATCTTCGAAGGCGAGCGCGGCATTCTGAAAGTCATGTCGGGGACCAGCAATGTCGAGCCGATCGTCAAGAACCTCGACGCCGGCAATGAAGACCTCGCGCTCTATCATGCGGCGATGAAGCGTTTCCCGGTGAATGCCAGCCAGCACTCGCCGATCGAGCTGCTCGACAGTCTGGTCCGTGAGCACAACATCGACCCGCGCCAGGTTACCAAGATCATTGTCGAGCTCAATGAAGGAATCCTGCTGCACGGCGGCACCATCTATCAGCCCAAGGAAGTCATCGAAGCCCAATTCAGCCTACGCTTTTCTCTCGCGCTGAGATTCCTTACAGGCAATAACGATCTGCAGCATTATCTCGACCCGGCCATGTGGAGCGATCCGGCGATCCTGGAGATCGGCAGGAAAATTGACCTGCTTGCCGACCCGACGGCAACCGGTCCGCGCCGTTTCGCTTGCCGGATGACCATTTTGCTTTTGGACGGATGTGAAATGAGCGGTTCGCTGGCGGCGCCCAAGGGCAGTTATAAGAACCCTCTGGCTCCCGGCGAATTGCAGGACAAATTTTACCGGCTAGGCCGGACGGTTCTGGATGACGAAAGACTCGGTTCGATCGTCGCTGCGGTGGAACGGATTGAAAGCGCGCCAAACGTCGCGGCGCTGAGCACGCTCATGACGGCGGCGTGATGCCGACGATTTCCCGCACTCGGAATCACTTGAGAATGGAGGATGAGTTGATGAGCGGCAAAATCCGAATGTTGATCATACTCATGGCTGTGCTCGTCGTCGGCATCTTTTGCTCGCCGGCGAGCGCGCAGACGATCGAGGAGCTTTACCGCAAGGCCGCCCAGGAAAAAACCATCAACTTCTACGGCACCCTGGCGCAGGTCAACGCCGAGAAGATCCTGCCAGTGTTCGAGAAGCGCTATCCCGGGGTTAAGCTAAATCACGTGGACATCACTTCGGACAGCCTGGTCGCCCGCGCTACGGCGGAAGCGCGCGGCGGCAAAACCATCGGCGATATTTTTCAGGCGCCGCTGGAAACCGCGATCCAAATGCACGATCAAAAGCTGCTTCTCGAAGTGACCTTGCCGGAGTACTCCGCCTATCCGGCGATCATGAAAGGACCGTATTGGGTGGCCTCGAACCTGCAGTTTATCGTCGTCGCCTGGAACACCAACCTGCTCAAGAAAGCGGACGAGCCGAAATGGATCGACGACCTGGCGGATGCGAAGTACAAAGGGTCGCTGGTGGCCGAGCCGCGGGATTTCGAATTTCTCATGGGCATCGCCAAGCACAAGTTCCAAAACGACGAGAAGGCGATCGCCTTGCTGCGCGCCATCGCTGCCAACGGCGTGGAGTTTCATAAAGGTCATTCGCAGTTGACCGAGCTTCTGACGGGCGGTCAGGCCAAGCTCTGCGTGACCTGCTTCGCGCATCAATTTCCCGGGCGAATGAAGAAAGGCGCGCCGGTAAATTTCTTGTTGAGCGAAGGCATCGGATCGATGAACGCGACGGCGATCTTCAAAGACGCGCCTCATCCGAACGCGGCGCTGCTTTTCGCCCGCTGGGCGGCCAGCGAAGAAGGGCAAAAGGTTTACGCCGAAGGCGGCCGGGCGCCCGCGCATCCCAAGGTCAAGCCGATCGATCCGATCCGGCCGGAGCGGCTCTATCCGTTGGGCGTCGACGATATCAAAGAGTATCCCAAGTACGAAAAGATCTGGAAAGAAGTTTTCAAACTGCGCTAGAGATACAAGCTTACGATGGACGCGGTCGAAGAAAAATTGGTTCGCTTTGCCGACTCGTTCGCTTTTGCCGATATCGAAGCGCCGGTCCTGCACGCCATCAAGCTTCGCTTC
>JAICHC010000645.1 GCA_025922795.1 Candidatus Binatia bacterium
AAGCCCGGCCAAAGCGAACGTGAGCCGCCGGCGATTTTTGAAAACTCTGGGGATGGGGGCGGCGCTGGTCTGTAGCGGTGCTGTTGTCGGAGTTCCGCGCGGCCACGGCGCTCAGCCACCTGACGTGACGCTGCCGGGCAATTTCGGCAACATGTTTCGCTTACCGCCATTCGCTCCGCCAACGACTGCGGTTCGCGAGGCTCTTCTCGAGCTCGGCAAGACCGGTGGTGTGATGGACGCCGGAGACGACTTGAGCGCAACTCCTGTGGCGTTGATCGCGAACCCCGCTCTTAGTTTGATCAACCGGGACAACCCCAATCACACCGCCGGCGTGACGTTCTTCGGCCAGTTCCTCGACCACGATATGACTTTTGATCCGCGCTCTCGCCTTGGTTTCCCGACTCAACCGATCAAGTCGCCGAACCCTCGCACACCATTCTTCGATCTCGATTCCGTCTACGCCGGCGGTCCCAGCGGCACTCCGGCGTTGTACGAGACTGCCGATCCAATTAAATTTCGCGTCGAAAGAGGCGGCCAATTCGAGGATTTGCCGCGAAATCCGGCGAATAATGCGGCCTTTATCGGGGACCCGCGCAACGATGAAAATCTTATGCTCGCGGGTCTACACGCCGCGTTATTGCTGTTTCACAACCGCGCCGTGGATCTCGTGCGCGACGAGAATCCATCAATCTCAAACGACGAGGCATTTTCTCAGGCCCGTCGCCTGACTGTGTGGCATTATCAATGGCTCATCCTGCATGAGTTCTTGCCGCTGATTACTGGCCAGGCGGTCATTGATGATATTCTGGCCAACGGCCGCCAGTTCTATAACCCACGGGCCGACCAAGCTTTTATCCCGGTAGAGTTCCAGATCGTCTACCGATTTGGCCATAGCATGGTGCGGCCGTCGTACCGCGCTAATCTCAACGGAGATGCGAACGGAGAGCCGTTTTTCGGCATGATTTTCGATCCGGCAGGCGAGGGCAGCCCGGATCCGGTGGATTTGCGCGGCGGTGCGAGAGCGCCGCGGCGCTTTATCGATTGGCAAACGTTCTTCGATTTCGGCGACCCTTTCACAACCGATATGCGGCGGAACAAGAGAATCGATACCAAAGTTTCTACGCCCTTGTTCCAGCTGCCCCTGGGGACCATTCCCGGTGGAACTGGCCCGGTTTCGCTCATGCAGCGCAACTTGTTAAGGCACCTAACCTGGAAACTGCCCTCGGGTCAGTCCATTGCCAGCGAAATGGGTATCCCACCGCTTGAGAGCGCCGATTTGACGGAGCTGGGGTCGATCTATCCATTATTCGTTTCGTCGACGCCGCTGCTTTATTACATTTTGAAAGAGGCTGAGATTAAAAAGGAGGGCTTGCGCCTCGGGCTCGTCGGCGGCCGTATAGTCGCCGAAGTATTCATCGGTTTGCTTCAGCTCGATCCCGGTTCTTATCTGAGCGTGCAGCCCGATTGGAAGCCGACGCTACCCACCCAAGGCGCGACAAAGGAAAGTTTCCGGATGATCGATCTTTTGACCTATGCCAAAGTCGACCCGACGAGCCGGGCCGATTCAAGAAGTTAGTTTTAGAAAAATTCTAAGGCAAGCCGCTCGCCGCACGAGCTCAGTGATCGGTCTATGCGTGGGCGCGACTCGCTGCTGGCCTACTAACTAATTAACTCCATAGATCGCTAATTCATTAAGGAGTTCATAAGTATCTCGACAACAGGGTTGGTTGGACACGAAGGGACGACTCGTTCCAAGCCCAGGCAAAGCGTCTGGGGTCATCGGCCACACCCGATCCACGCCTCGAGTGCTCAATTTTGGGCGTGGGTGCGAAAGCGTCCTTTGATGTCCTGGTGCCTGCGCTTTCCACGACTCGCCCCTTCGTCCCAGTATGTCCATTAACTAACGAACTCCTTAGTAAGTAAGGACACACGGTTCACTTCACGAAACGAGGTTAATCTTTCATCGCTTGGTGCCGCTATCCCCTTGACCGCTCATGATCAGCGGTTGCTTTCCAGCTCTTCCTTGACTTCGCGCATGAGTTTGAAATTCATAACTTTGTCCGGATCAATGTTTTCCTTGATCTTAAGCGGTGCCTTGATGTCGAATTCGATCAGGTTCTTGATGCCCTGAGCCGTGGGCAGGCCTGGCACGCCGTGGGGCAGCGACTTGGCAAAGCGGCGAATGCCTTCGATCACCAAGGGACGGGTCATATTGCCCATGGGTATCTTTTTCATGGCGATATCGGCCGATTCTTCGGGTCGATCGCGGATAAATATCAGCGCGCGCGCCATGGCGCGCAGCCAGCGCTTCACGTCGTTTGGCCGCTCGGCGATCATTTTGTCTGTGGCGACGAAGCCCTGGAAGGGATAGGGAAACAGATCGCCGACGAACGCGAGGGTACGTAATCCTTCTTTTTCGCCGAGCAGAGATTCATCCGCGTTCACCACGGCAGCGCTGAATGCGCCGGTTTTAAGTGACAAGATCGTGTTTGTTGTATTGCGTGACGGCATCGCCACCCGCCCGATGTCCCGTCCCGAGACTCCTTCGCGCTCGACCAGCATGGTGATCAAGGCGTCCTGAGTGTCGCCGATGGTGCCGACGGCGATGCGTTTGCCTTTGAGGTCGGAGATCTTCTGAATATCCGGCGCAGCCAGCAGATACCAGGTGACTTTTTCGGTCTGGAACATGATTGCTTTGATCGGCGCGCCGCGCAGAGCCGCGCGCATGCCGCTGCCGCCGGCGCCGCTGTAATCGACGTTGCCACTCACCAAAGCGGCGATCGCGGTGCTGCCGGGAATAACGATCGTTTGGTTCTCTAAGTTCTGATCGCGAAAGTAGCCCTTCGATTCCGCCACGGCGATGCTGAGATAATTGAGCGTCGAGCGTGGAATCGCCGTTCTCACCTGCTCGGCGAAAGCGGCTGTTTCGGTAAAGGTCAAAAAGAGCAGAGCCGCGATTCGAATCGATGT
>JAICHC010000646.1 GCA_025922795.1 Candidatus Binatia bacterium
CTGGGATGCTCCTAAAGTCGGCTTTGGAACGGCTCAAAAAAGGGGGTTGCGCTAAAAGGGGGGATTGGGTTAAGCTTTTAGTTAACTCATCAGTATGGGGCCTTCTGATAGTGACAAGTTGTAGAATTGAAGGTCTAGGGCGTCTTACCTTGCGATTCCGTGCCACGCGGACTATCCGACCAGAGCGTGTCTTGCTTTCCATGTTCTGCTTCCAGCGGTGATCAGGTTCTCAGGGAAAAGACCATAACATTCCGGATAAGGAGAGAACATGAGCAGTAAAATTTATGTAGGTGGATTGCCGTACGCGACCACCGATGCACAGCTTCAGGAGATCTTTTCGGCCCACGGGCAGGTGGAATCGGCCCGCGTGATTACCGACAAGTTTACCGGCCGGTCTCGAGGCTTCGGTTTTGTCGAAATGACGAACGCTGACGAAGCGCAGAAGGCGATCCAGGCGTTGAACGGCACGGATCTCGACGGTCGTAATCTCACTGTGAACGAGGCCCGGCCGCAAGAAAGGCGGTCCGGCGGCTTTGGCGACCGCGGCGGTGAGCGCCGCGGCGGCGGTGGTGGCGGCGGTCGGAATCGCTGGTAGTTTTTAACCCAAACTTCATTAATATTGAAAGGGGCGCTAGGTCGGAGCGCCCCTTTTTTTATCCGGGAATACACTGTTCATCGAGTTTTGCCGTCTCATGGAAAAGATTGCCCTCGATCAATTGCCTCTGCTGGATTTGTACGGCAAACAGGTCAACGTGCAGGACCACTTTGACCATTACCTGCTCCTGATCTTCCTAAGGCACCTTGCTTGACTGCCTTGCCAGGCCCACCTCGGCGAGGTGAAATCACTAAAAGGCGAATTCGACCGGCGCGGCGTTGCGATCGCGGTCGTTTCATTCGCCGAGCCTGCCAAGTTGAGTCATTACCAAAAACAGCACCGCTGGCCGTTTACCATTCTCGCCGATCCAGACCGTGTGGCTTATGGGGCGTTCGCGCTCAGGCGGCTATCGTGGCTTCGGGTTTTTTCACCGGCCACGTTAAAGCTCTATTGGAAGCTCCTTCGCGAAGGGATGAAGCGCGAACACTACGGCAAGGACGATATCTATCAAAGCGGCGGCGATTTCCTGCTCGACCGAGAAGGCAATCTTCTGTTCGCTCACCGCAGCCAGAATCCGGCCGACCGTCCGGCGGCGGCGAAGTTGCTCGAAGCGATTGACAGCATCGCGCGGGCGCCATAAGGGAAATGAGAATCACAACGCTCGACGTGAGGAGTTCAAGATGGCCAAACCAAAGCTGACCTTGGCAATTTCGCATTACGACCGGCATGTGCCGTTCTTCGACGGCACCGTTCAACCCGAAGGCATCGAACTCGATGTTTTGATCGTTGGCCAGTCCGACCGGCAGAGAGACGGCGAAGAACGCCACGAGCGGATGCTGCAAAAAAGCGAGTTCGATGTCGCCGAGCTGTCGCTGTCGTCGTACCTGATGGCGAAGAGCCGCGGCATGCCGTTTACAGCGATCCCGGTGTTCCCGCGCCGGCTGTTCAGTCACTCGCAGATGTGGATCAACACTGACGCCGGGATCAACGCGCCGAAGGATCTCATCGGCAAGAAAGTCGGGCTGCACAGTTTTCAGAATACCTTGGCGACGCTGGCGAAGGGAGATCTGCAGAGCGAGTTCGACGTGCCGTGGCGTAAGATCCATTGGCTACTCAGCAAAAAAGACAACATCGAGTTTGAACCGGAGCAGGGCGTCAAGATCGAGCCGTTATCCGAGAGCGCGAACGTAGGCGTGATGTTGGAGAAAGGCGATATCTGCGCCATGATGACGCCGCATCCACCTAAACCGGTGCTGCGCGGCTCTAAAAAAATAAAGCGACTCTTCGCCGATCCCAAGACCGAAGACCTGCGTTACTACAAGAAGAACGGTTTCTTCCCGATCATGCACGTCGTCGCATTTAAGGAGGGCGTCTTGAAAAAAAATCCCGAGGCCGCCCAGAGTTTGTTCAACGCCTTCAGCGAAGCGAAAAGAATCTGCCGCGAGTTCTACGCCGACCCAAACTGGTCGTGGCTTGCCTGGGGCCGGCAAGCTTTCGAAGAAGAAGAAAAACTCCTTGGGCCGGATCCTTGGCCGTACGGGTTAGAAAAAAACCGCGCCAATCTTGAACGGTTTGTCGGCTATTCGCTGGATCAAGGATTGATGGCGAAGCAGATGGCGGTGGAGGAGCTGTTCTTGCCGCTGAATTGATTGTGCGCCTCGATATCGCGGCTGTGTGCGCTTCTTATGCTCGTCGGCTAAGGATGGTGGTTTTAGCTTGCGCCTTTCGTTACACGTGCCGATGTTGTTCCGGGTTCAACCGTTTCCCCTCGTTATCCGGCACGGCTGCGAGCGGTGAGCGACCGACGCGCTAATCGGATCGACATCGCAGTTGGGAATAAGGACGTTCGTATTCGCGCCGCCCTGAGTGAACGGGTCGTGGCCGGGGAGTTTCAATTCCTGGCACGCTTGCCACCAGCCGTAGACGGTTGCAACGACCTTCGGATGCAATGATTCATTTAACTTCGCTTTGAGTTTCACCTTACCGGTTGCGGTTTCGAGAAATATCCAATCACTGTTGTTGATGCCTTGAGCATTCGCCGTTTCGGGATGAATTTCCAGAACTGGTTCAGGAACGGATCGGCGCAGGCGTGGGATGTTGCGGTGGTGTTCGTCGCAGAACTGGATCAGCCGGAAGAAAGTGAGCGTGAGCGGATACTGGTCAGAGTCGCCAGCGCCGGATTGAAATTGAGGCAGCGCAGGGTAGCCGGCATTGGCGAAGGCCGTGGAAAAAATTTCGATCCCTCTTGTCGCTGTCGCGAAACCGATCGGTGCGCCGTTGGCGGGATCGATCTCGGCATATTTTTGGTAGCGCGTCTTGGTTGGCGCGTGAAATCCTGCCGAACCGGTGCGCAACTGCTCTGCGGATAAACC
>JAICHC010000647.1 GCA_025922795.1 Candidatus Binatia bacterium
ACGCACAGCCTTGCAATTGACGGGCACCCCCACCTTTGTCCTCCCCCGTCGAGGGGGAGGAAATCGGAAAAAAAAAGCGGGAAAAAAACAACCAATCATTTATGGAGTTTTACTGATCAGTCTTTTTGCATTTAATACGTCTTCCGTCCGCGCCGAAAAGATCCGTACCTCCATCCCGCAGGCCAACCTCAACTACCTTTCCATCTACGTCGCCGATGCCAGGGGCTTTTTTAAAGACGAAGGCCTGGAAAATGAAACTGTCGTCATCTCAGGCCCGTTGTCGATCGCCGCGCTGCTCAGCGGGGACATCGACTACAGCGGCGCCGGCGGCAGCGGCATGCGCGCCGCGCTCAAAGGCGCGCCGATCAAAGGGTTCTATTTTCAGTCGGAGAAAGTCACCTTCTATCTGGTTGCTGACCCGAGCATAAAGAGAGCGGCGGATCTCAAAGGCAAGCGAATCGCCATCGGCAGTCCGGGCGACACTCAAGACCGGATCATGACCATGTTCGCCGAGCGCGGCGGCGTCGCGGCGGACGAAATCATCCGAATTGCCATGGGTGCGAATACCAGCACGCGTGTCATGGCAGTCAAGTCCGGTGCCGCCCATGCCACGACGGTGGACCCGGGCGGACTCGTCTTCGCCCAAAAAGAAGGGCTCGTGTCGCTCGGATTTCTCGGCGATATTTTTCCCATGCCCTTTCAAGGTTTCGTCACCACCGAAAGAAAGATCCGCGACAACTCGGCGCAGATCAAGCGCTGGCTCAAGGCCGCGATTCGCGGTCTCATGTTCGTGCGCGATAAACCCGAAGATGCGGTCGATCTCGGCATCAAAAAACTCCAGCTCGGTAGTGCGACTCGTGCCATGGTCGTCGCAGGCACGAAAAATTACGTGCGCGCTTTGCCTCAAGGCGTGCCCGGGCTGCCGACGCCGGAAGGCATCAAAAACTTTCTCGAATACGACATTAAAATTCCGTTACAGATCAAAGAGGACATTCCGCCGGAGCGACTGCTTAATCTAAGATTAGTGGAAGAGGTCAAGAAAGAACTGGAAGCAATCCAGAGGAGATAGTGGCATGGCAAGCGAATTTGAACTGCGCGGCCAACTCGCTACCTGCACGCGCATCTTTGCGATGCAGGGGATGATCGGCGTTTTCGGACATGTGAGCGTCTATCAAGCCGAAACGAAGCGGATGTTTATCACCCCGGGCATGGGCTCGGACAAGGGCAGCCTGCGCGCGGAAGAAATGGTGCCCTGCGATCTGAGCGGCAAACCGCTCGAAGGCGAGGTCGGCCCGCCGGTGGAGTGGCCCATCCATACCGCGTTGCATGCCGGACGCTCGGACGCGCTTGCCATTGCGCATTTGCATACGCCCTACGCGACCCTGTTCGCCATCGCCAAACGCAAGTTTCAGCCGGTCACCTTGCAGGGCGCGATCTTCGCCGACGGCGTGCCGGTCTATCCCGAGGCGCAGCTGATCACCAACCCGGCCCGAGGCGATGCGCTGCGCAAAGTTATCGCCGACAAGCGTGCCGCGCTGCTGCGCGGCCACGGCATCGTGGTCGCCGGCAAGAATCTCCAGGAAGTGCTCTACATCGCGCTGGTGTTGGAGGATGACGCCAAGAAATCTTGGCAAGCCGCGGCGCTCGGCGAAGTGGGGACTATCAGCGAGGAGGAATGCCGCGCCTTCGGCGCCGAAATCGCTTTGGAGCGGCGCGCGCAAAGGGCCTGGAATTACTTCGCCAGCTTGGAAGCCCGTTGGGACCACCAGCCGGCCACGGGTAGAAGCGAGCTGTTCCCATAATTTAGATGAACGCGTTCCAATCGTTCAAAAAGTTCAACACGCTTAAACCGTTCGAGGCCCAAAACGCTTTGAACGATTTGAACGGCTTAGACGATTTGAACCGAGGAGGAAAACATGAGTGAAGGAGTACGGTTGTATGCAGGCACCCAGCACGGCCTGATCACGTGGCGCTCAACGAACAGCGGCTGGCAGGAAACCGCGCGCCACTTCGAGGACGGCATCATCGACTCCATTCACGGCTGTAAGCGATCGCCGGAACGGGTGTACGTCGGCGTGACCCACGACGGCCTGTACCGCACATCCGACGCCGGCAAGAGCTGGGTGAAAGTCCTCGACGGCGACATCCGTTCCGTCACAGTCGATCCAACGGATGATCAGGTAATTTATTCGGGCATCGAGCCGGTGGCGCTTTTCCGCAGTGAAGACGGCGGCGAGAGTTGGCAGGAAATCACCGAGCTCAAAGCGCTTCCCCAATCCGTGCGCAAAAACTGGTGGTACCCGCAGCCGCCGCACCATGGCCACGTGCGCAACATCCATATCCATCCCGACGATCCCAGCGTCCTGTATTTGTGCCTCGAGCATGGCGGCATCGTGCGCAGCTTCGATCGCGGCCAAACATGGCAAGACGTCAGCAAAGGCATCGACTATCTCGACATTCACGTGATCTCGAACTTGCCCGAGCGGAAGGATCGTTACTACGTCGCCAGCGCGCGCGGCTTTTTTACCAGCGATAAACCGGAAGACGGGTGGGTTCGAGCCGAGAACGGCCTCACCCGTGACTACTTTCACGATTTCCTTTTCTTGCCGTCGGAGCGCGATGACGAACAGCCAACGATGCTGATCGCCGCCGCAGACGCCTCACCGGGATTTTGGCGCCGAGAGAATCGCGGCGCGCGCGCGGCGATGTTCAAAAGCATCGATGGGGCGGAATCCTGGACGCGCATCAGCAAAGGATTGGCGGACGACCTCGACTCAATGATCTGGGCGCTGGTTCATCACCCGACCGATCATGGCGCCGTGTTCGCCGGCCTCGGCAATGTCGCGCGCGGCCACGCTTCGGGAGCGGGTGGCGCCGGCGATTTGATGATCAGCCGGGACCTCGGTGACAGCTGGGAGCGACTGGACATCGACTTGCCCGCGGATCGAGTGCTCTGGGCGGCGGC
>JAICHC010000648.1 GCA_025922795.1 Candidatus Binatia bacterium
CTCCTTAGTAAACCCGCAAAAAACAGTTCCGCGGCCGAACCGTGGCGGCTCGTCTGCCCATTGTTTACTTCGGCGTCCGTAGAAAAAAGGTCTGGCCCGTGACAAATTTTGTCGCGTCCGAAAGCAGGTAGCGCACGAGACCGACGATTTCGAATTTGTGGGTGAGGCCGTCCATCAATGGCGGGATTTCTTCGCGTTTGTTAAACTGCTCGGGCGTGAAGCCGATTCGCGACATCGGCGTATCGGTCGCGCCGGGACACACGCAGTTGACCGTGATATTGTCGCCGGCCAATTCTACGGCGAGCGACTTGGTAAACGCGATCACTCCGGCTTTAGAAGCCGAATAATGCGCCGAGCGGGGCGCGCCCGCCACGCCTCGGCCTGAAGCGATGCTGAGTATCCTGCCTTGTTTTCGGGAGATCATGTGTTTCGCCGCGGCCTGAGCGCAGAGAAATACGCCTTTCAAGTTAATGCGCATGAGGCGGTCCCAGACTGCTTCGGGCATGTCAACCACGGCGATGCGGTCCATGACACCGGCGCCGCAAAAGGCATAATCAACCTGGCCGTACTTGGCAATCGCCTGATTCATCATCGCATTGACGCTTGCGGGGTCACCGACATCGACTTGCACGGCGATGGCGTCGCCCTTGTTGTCGCGAATTTCCGCGGCGAGTTTTTCCGCTGCCTCTTGAGCGTAGTCGGCAACCACGATCTTTAGACCATCGGCGGCCAAGCTTCGACAGATCTCGGAGCAAATGCCGCCGGCGGCGCCGGTGACCACAATGCTCTTGCTCATTGCGCCCTCCTCGTTGTGAAATGCTGCGGCGACGCTATCACCACCCCCGCGCGCCGGTCAATCTTCAGGCGCCGCGGTCGATCGTATGCAGTAAAACCGATTCCTTTATCGCAAGTGGCGTGCGTATCAATTGAATCTGGCGACTTCAGTCGGAGATAGAGACCAGGCGGCGTCGTCGGCGTGAAGCAATCTGGCGATCATCTCTAGGCCGTTTACCAAGCGCGGGCCGGGGCGGCTGAAGTAGGCGTTTCCGTTGAGCGCGAAGACGTTGCCTGCTTTCACCGCCGCCAGATCATTCCAGCCGTCGCGGCAACGGAGCCGCGTCGATTCGTTCACCGTGCGGCGCACGTCGAAGCCGCAGGGCATCAGGAAAATCACGTCCGGTTTGGCATCGCGTACCGTCTGCCATTCGACCTTAAACGATGGTTCGCCTTTCCGCCCAAGTACGTCAAAGCCTCCGGCAAGCGCGATCATTTCCGGTACCCAATGGCCCGCGACATAAAGCGGCTCGAACCATTCGAGACAGACAACTCTCCGCCGATAATCCGGTTCGCGCATGCCGATATGCTCAATGCGCCGACGCAGATCGTGAACCAAAGATTCGGCGGCAGGTTCGCGTTGGGTCGCGACGCCGATGCGCAAAATATCATCGAGTAGATCGTTTAAAGAGTGCGGATTAAGCGAAAGTATCGTCGGCATGCGCGGCAGCCGTTGCGCGGCTTTAACCACCACGTCGTAGTCCAGAGCGCAGACGTCGCAGAGTCCCTGGGTGAAAATGATGTCCGGCGCGGCTGTCAAGAAGTTTTTTTCGTCGATGCTATACAGACCTCTCCCGGTCTGAAGAAGCTCGCCCACTTTGCGGTCGATTTCTTCGCTCGACATTCGGCCGGAGTCTATGACGCTGCGGACGATAACCGGTTTTTGTTTGGCGTCCACCGGGTAATCGCATTCGTAGGTGACGCCGACGATGTGGTCAGCGAGGCCAAGCAAATACGCAATTTCAGTGGCGCCCGGCAGCAAAGAACAGATACGCATGCCTGTATGCTTAGCCTAACTGAGGATCTTATGCCATCGGATCGATTGTCCGAGCACGGCTCACGCGACGCCCTTTCCTAGCTCAGTCGTGCACGGGCACTGGTCCGGAAATCGCTCACAGTCGATTTCCTCGGCAGCGACGGGTTGGCGCGCGGATTTCGCCCCCCTTATCTGGACACGCAGTTTTTGTGTGACGACTAACCAGATCACAACCGTCGCGAGAATCACCCAAGATATCCACCAGGTGTCAAGCGGCATTTCCAACAGATCGCCGGGCACCGCTTGTCTGAGCCAGAGTAACAGGGCGAGTGCACCGATAACCTCGGCGATGCGTGCCGCGACTCCGTCGACGACCAGTTTGACGGTGGATCGATCCATCGAATCGACGGGTATGAACGCCTGTTCCCAAATGGAGCGGTGCACTGAGGATCGCAAGCCCCCCTCCGTGACTCGCAGGACGGAGCGGCTAAGGGCGGTCGCGGCCGCGCTTGCGAAAGTGGCGCCGCCGATCAACGCGACCGGCAGGACCATCAGGCCGCCGCGCAGTCCGATTTTGTCCTGGATCTTCGGCGTCGCGAAAAGTTGCAGCAGCAACGAGCTAAAATTCAGCAGGATATAAAAATTGGCGAAGAAACTGGCGTTGCCTTTCGCGCCCATCCTAGCGCCGGTCGCCGCCGCATAGAACTGAAAGTCGATAAGCAAGCCGGCCAGTGCACCGGCCATCGATATCAATAGGAGTGTCAAGGCATATTGGTTTTTGAGCGGAGTCCAAAATTTCAACTCCTTTTTGTCCCGGCCATTTTTCGCAATGTTGGTTGGGAAGCGGCCATGAGTGTAGCGTAACAGCGCGACGACGCCGAGAAGGACGCAAGCCGCTAGCAGGATGAGCCACTTGGGATTGAGCCAGGGCGCGAGTCCTTTGGAAATTAGTCCCCCGATCATGCCGCCGGCCAGGGTTGCGGCGCCGATCTTGCTAAAGGCGCGCGCGGCTTCGTTCTTCTCGGTCTTTTCGAAGATGTCCGACGCCAGGAGCCAGAGACTTGCAAACAACAATCCGAAAATCGCCGGGATGAACATGAACATGGCGAGCAACAAGCTGCTGTCCGCCGCTACCAAGAACGGTGCGGCAGCCGC
>JAICHC010000649.1 GCA_025922795.1 Candidatus Binatia bacterium
CGGTTCGAACCAGACCGGACTCCTGGATCCTTCCGTCGCCGGTGATGAGCGGAAATCCGGCAACTCTGGTCTGGGCGATGATGATTCGATCGTACGGGTCTCGAATGGTCGTGAAAGTTGCTGCTTCAAGCAGTACGGCGGTGTCATTGGCAGCCAGATCTACGTTAACGGCTTTATCCAGCGAGATAACGAATTCTCGAAAAGGCAACGGGATCTGAATCCGCCCGATCTCGGATAGAAGAAGGACCTCTTCCAGTACGGTAAATGGTACGACGATCGTGTCCGTGCCGCGATCGGAGCGATCAAAGATACTGCGCGCTCGCCGTCCCAGCCGTTGTTTCCGGCCGGTTACATGATAAACAAACGGATGGGTATCTGTAACGTACGTCACGAGAAGTTTTTGATTACGGCTTCAATCCGTGACTTCCGCAACTCACGAATGGCTTCATCGATATCGCCAACCGCCTTTCCGATGCCTCCGAGCTTGAAGATTTTCTTTCCACCGATATTTTTTAAATATTTTGAAGTGCCGGAGAGTTCTCGGTATCTGTCAATGCCGATGATGACGGCGCAGGGCTTTTGACGTTTGGAGACGACGTAGGTCTCTCCGCTTTCAGCGACCCGATCGACAATTTCGCTGAGTTTCGACCGGGCCTGCACGAAGGTCATGATTTTCTCTTTGGCCATAGTCTCTCTCCTTGTGTACACTTGGAGTGTACATCAAGGCCGCCAAGCGCGTCAATGGACTGGAAGGTACACCGGGGATACCAGCCCCGCCTCATCCGGCACGAGAGATTGGTTGACCTACGGGCTACCAGTTTCGATAACACCATGAGGGGCTTGAACGATTTTGAACCGGAGCCGGTTAAATCGTTCAAGCCTGTTTTGGTTAGGCGAGCCGAAATTTATTTGACCGGATCAGGTACGCCGGCTGGCCTGGTCTTAGCGTCGTAGTACTCTTGGGAGAATTCCGGTTTGCGCCTGTCCGCGAAGGCCGCGGAGCCTTCGTCGTAATCTTTGCTCTGGCGCAAATGGGCATAGTATTGCCTGTGGATGTCGAAGGCTTTTTCCCAGCCTTGGATTCCGTAGAGAAGCTCGTCTTCAACGTATTGCACCGTGTGCTCGGCGATGAGCCGGCCATTGCGGTTGATCGTCGTGGCCAGCTCGACGCATTCGTCGATCAGTTTGTCGGGTTGACAGATCTTCTGCACGAGGCCCAGGCGAAACGCGGTGTCGGCGTCGATCATCTGCCCCGTGAGCGCGAACCAATAGCCCCAGCCGGTGGGCAGCTGACAGACATAATGCGGCCAGGCGGCCATGTGCGACCAGCGCACCTCGGAGCAGCCGAACTTCGATGTGGGCACGCAGTAACGGATGTGGCATGCCAGCGACAGACTGAATCCGCCGCCGACGGCATAGCCGTTGATTGCCGCGATGATCGGCTTGTGCATGCCGAGAGCGCGCAGGTTGGAATACTGGCGCGGGCCCGACCGTGGTCCTTTCATCTCGCCTTTGGCGAAAGCGAGGTTTTCCTTCAAATCACCACCGACGCAGAAGGAATCGCCGGACCCAGTCAAGATAATCGACCAGACGTCGTCGTCGCTTTTTGCCTTCTGCCAGCATTCGTCGAGCGCCCAATAGAGATCGCGGCTGATAGCGTTCTTTTTCTCCGGCCGGTTGAGACGAATAAGCGCGATATGTGGCTCACGCTTCTCGTAAACACAGAGCGGTTGTGGTGCGGTCATGATTCCTCCTTGTTGTTATCAGAATTAGTTAGAAGTCGGAGGACGGAAATCAGAGGTCAGACTTTAGATCAGTTGATTCCGTTTGCTGACGTCCGATCGCCGATTTCGGACCTCTTCCTCAGTAGAGCACCTTTTCTTCGTCTAGCTGCTTGATTTCGTCGTCGCTCAATCCGAGCAGGTTGCGCGCGATTTCGTAGGTGTGCTCGCCCATGAGTGGCGCGACGCCGCGCACTTTGCCGGGAGTTTCGGACATGCGCAGCGGCACGTTTTCGGTGACGACATCGCCCGCTTCCGGCTCGGTGAGATTCACCAGAAACCCCGTGGCGGAGTATTGCTTGTCGCGCTTGAATTGGTCTTCCACGTCTTGCACCACGGCAGCGCAGATCCCGATCCCTTGAAGCGTCTCCATCACTTCGTAGGGGTCGTGCTGCACGGTCCAGCTGGTCACCCATTGGTCCAGTTTGTCTTTGTGGCGGACGCGCTGCCAGTGAGTGGCGAACTTGGCTTCGGAAGTTAAGCCGGCTTTTTCCATCAACGCGACAAAGCGCTGCCATTCCTCTTCATTGTAAACCGCGATCACGCACCAGCGATCGTTGCCTTTGCATCGGTAAGGGCCATAAGGTGCGGCGATCAAGCTGCGATTGCCTTCGGGCTTCGGCTCGCGCTTGTTGACGGTGTATTCCAAATATTTCGGTCCAAGCAGAGAAGCGCCGATTTCCTGTTGCGCACTATCGATCCATTGTCCGAAGCCGGACTTCTTGCGCTGGATCAACGCACAAACCACGCCAAACGCGCCGGTGACGCCGCCCATGAAGTCCGGATGCTGCGTGCGCGGTTCGGCGGTGGCGGTGGTCGCATCGGGATAGTTCCACAGATAGGTCGTGCCCATGGTGTTGCCGACGTTGGGACCGTAGGTCAAGTCGGCGGCGTGCGGCCCGGTGCAGCCCATGCCTTTGACGCGAATCAAAATAATCTGCGGATTGATTTCCCTTAAATTCGGCCAGTCGAGGCCCCATTTTTCCAGGATGCCCAAGCCGAAGTTTTCCACCAGCACGTCGGATTTTTTTGCCAACTCCCGCACCAGCTCGCGGCCCTTGGGCGTTTGTAAATTGACGGTGAACGATTTCTTGCCGCGCTGAAGTTTCATGAAGTCGGGTTTCTTGTTCCAGAGTTTCGGGTCTTCGCCGCGGTGGCCATCGCCGCGCAGACGAGTCTCGCA
>JAICHC010000650.1 GCA_025922795.1 Candidatus Binatia bacterium
GGCAGTGTCCATGACCGAGATCGCTTCCGGCCGGTACTTGCGTGCTTGTTCCGCGAGCAGTTCAACGTTATTGCCCGCAGCGAGGCCGAGCAGGCGAATTTGGTCCGGCAGATCGTCAGCCACTTTGATCGTGCTGGTTCCGATCGAGCCCGTGCTCCCCAGTAGAACAACCTTCTTCATGAAGAGGAAACCGGCGCGAGGACGTGTCGGATATAGAGATACATCAACGGCGCATTAAAGAGCAGCGAGTCCATCAAGTCCAGCATGCCGCCGATTCCGGGAAAGAATCGTCCTGAGTCTTTGACGCCGGCCTCGCGTTTGAAGAGGGACTCAATGAGATCGCCGACGACAGCCGCGGCGCTCAGCAAGACGCCGAGGATGATCGCATGCAAATAAGTCATGCCCTGAAGATAACGACCTCCGTAATGGGCAAAGAGCAAACTCAAAACCGTGGACGTAATGATGGCTCCAGCGAAACCCTCCCATGTTTTGCCAGGGCTGATGCGCGGGATCATTTTGTGTTTGCCGATGAGCGAGCCAACGGCGTAAGCGCCGAGATCGCTGAACTTCGTGATCGCGATAAAGTAGAGAAGGTAAAAGTGCCCGGATTTCAGATTCGCAAAGGGATAATAGTTGATCTTCTGGAAAAAATTCAGCAGCCAGGGGACGTACATGAGGCCAAAAAGCGTCGTCGAAATGGCGAGGATTCCCATGGTGTTGCTGCGGGAAACGAATTGCCGCACGCAGAGTCCCAAAACGAAAATGATCAGGATGGACGTCTCGAAGCTGTTGGCCTGGGCGGGATTTCTCGTGGGCACAAAATGGCCCGACAAATAAACCCAACTGCTCAGCATCATCCCGCCACCGGCGATCATTCCCAGAACTCTGAAGCTAACGAGATTACGCTTCTCGCAGAGGTCGTAGAATTCCTGGAGACCGAAACCGGCAATCAGGAGCATGACGACGATGAAAACGACATCGGAGAAGAGTTTCTCGGTGAAGAGCGCTCCGATGACCATCGACCAGAGCAGGACTGAACTGAACAGCCGCCGCCAAAACGTCTGCATCTTTGACGACGTCGTAGGGACTGCCGCTACCTGTTCCATATGTCATTTATACGCCGCCGAAACGGCGATGGCGACGCGCGTACTCCTCAATCGCTTCAAGGAACTGTGTCCTGCGAAAATCCGGCCAGAGCGTAGGCGTGACGACCAATTCGGAATACGATATCTGCCAGAGCAGGAAATTGCTGACCCGCATTTCTCCGCTCGTGCGGATAAGCACGTCCGGGTCGGGAATGCCTTTGGTATAAAGATGTTGAGCGAACATTTGCTCGTCGATCTCCTCGGGGTCGAGTTTGCCGAGCTTGGCTTTTCGAGCAATGCTGCGAACTGCTTCGACAATTTCAGTGCGGCCTCCGTAGCTCAGCGCAAGCACCAGCGTCAAACCCTTGTTCTTCTGCAGCAACGTGATGGTTTTCTTCAGTTGGTCCTGCACGAACTCCGGCAGACGATAAATCTGGCCGATCACTTCCAGGCGCACGTTGTTTTTCTGCAACTCGCCGACTTCATTGCGCAGGTAGCGATCGAGATACTTCATCAATGTGTCGACCTCTTCCTTGGGGCGGGTCCAATTCTCCATCGAGAAGGCGTAGAGCGTCAGATATTTGATGCCGATCTCGCCGGCAGCCCGCACGACCGCGCGGACGGACTCCGCGCCGTTGCGATGTCCCTCAACGCGCGGCAGGCTGCGTTCCTTGGCCCAGCGACCATTGCCGTCCATGATCACAGCCACATGCGCCGGCAACGTGCTTTTCGCCTGCGCACTGAGTTGAGGAGTGTGGGAACTCATCTGTTCTTGAGAACCTTGTAGCAGCCGAGGTAACGAGGCTCTAATGTTTTTTCATGCCAGCCTTTGTTGGAAAAGAAAGTCAGAGCCTCGTTACCTCGGCTGCTACGCTAAACAAAGATCGTCTGTTCCCGCGACGGCCCTATCGACACAATCGACAGCTTCGCGCCGGTGAGTTCCGCCAGGGCCTGGAGATATTTCTTTGCGCGCGGTGGAAGGTCTTTCCATTTGCGCGCCTCGGTCGTGGAAGTTATCCAACCCGGAAAGTCGACGTAGACCGGCTCGCAGCGGCTGAACATTTCGATGTCAGTCGGCACGTATTCGTACTGATGTTTGCCGTCGCGATAGGCGATGCAAGCTCGGATGGTGTCGAGCGTGTCGAGACCATCGACATTTGTGACCGCCAATTCATCAATGCCATTGACCATCGTGGCATGGCGCGTGGCTACCGCATCAAACCACCCACAGCGCCGCGCTCGACCCGTGGTGGCGCCGAACTCCCGCCCCATGTTGTGCAACATGTCCGCAATCTCAGAATTCTCCGTCGGCAACGGCCCTTCGCCGACGCGTGTCGTGTAGGCTTTCATAACGCCAACGACCCGGTCCATGCGATGCGGCGGTATTCCCGATCCCGTGCACGCGCCGCCGGCAGTCGTGTTCGACGAAGTCACGAACGGGTACGTGCCGTGGTCGATATCCAGGAAAGTTCCCTGCGCGCCTTCGAAGAGAATGTCTTTGCCTTCGCGGTTCGCATGGTGCAAATAGACGACCGTGTTCGTAACGAACGGCGCAAGTTTGTCGCCGGCATGGCGGTAAGCTTCATGGACTTTCGCAAACGACAACGGTTGCGCGCCGAACGCCTTCAGAATTTCGTTGTTCTCCCTGAGCTTGGCTTTGAGCCTGTCCTCGAAGTGTTTCGGCTTGATCAGGTCGATCACGCGCAAGCCGGTGCGCGCCGCCTTGTCGCCGTAGGCCGGGCCGATGCCGCGCTTGGTGGTGCCGATCTTGTTTTCGCCTTTGAGGATTTCGCGCTGCTCATCGAGTTCGCGGTGATAGGGCAGAACGAGATGGGCGGTTACGGAACTAAAGAGATTGGTATCCACCTTGATGCC
>JAICHC010000651.1 GCA_025922795.1 Candidatus Binatia bacterium
AGGTATTTTTTTTCGGCTCGTTGCACTTCTTCTTCGTATTTCTCCCTGAGCTCGCGCAGCGCATCTTCATAGCGCGCCGCGCCGTCGATCGGCAGCTTGGCAGCGCGACTGATCCACTCGTTCTCCATATCTGAGCGCGCCAAAAATTCCGGATTACCGCCGAGCAGGATATCCGTGCCACGCCCGGCCATGTTGGTCGCGATCGTCACCGCGTTGAACCGTCCCGCCTGCGCGATGATACTCGCCTCAGCTTCATGATTGACGGCGTTCAAAACGTTGTGCTTGATTCCCTTCTTCTTGAGCATGCGCGAAATCCGCTCGGACTTCGCCACCGAAGTCGTGCCGACCAGGATCGGCTGCCCCTTGCGGTTGCGCTCCTCGATCTCCTGCACCACAGCCTCGTACTTCTCATTATCCGTACGATAGACCACGTCGGGCAAGTCCTGGCGCACCATCGCGCGATGGGTCGGCACGACCGTGACATCCAGTTTGTAAATCTTCTTGAATTCCGGCGCTTCCGTGTCGGCGGTGCCGGTCATACCCGCAAGCTTTTTGTACATGCGGAAATAATTTTGGATCGTGATCGTGGCCAGGGTCTGGTTTTCTTCGCGAATATGCACCCGTTCTTTGGCTTCCACCGCCTGGTGCAGGCCGTCCGACCAACGCCGTCCGGGCATGAGCCGTCCGGTGAATTCGTCGACGATGATCACTTCCCCGTCCTTCACGACGTAGTCGACATCTCGCTTGAAGATGGCGTGCGCCTTAAGCGCCTGCTGCACGTGATGCAAGGTGTCGATCTGGCGCGGATCATAGAGATTATGCACACCCAGCAGACGCTCAACTTTGGCCACCCCCCCTTCAGTGAGGGTCACTGAGCGGCTTTTTTCATCCACGGTATAGTCGCCCTTGGCGTCGATTGCCGCGCGATCCTCTTGGGTTGGATCCCCTTGGATCACCGCCCCGCGCTGAAGCTTGGGTATGATGCGATCGATGAGATAATACTTATCCGTGGATTCTTCGGCCGGGCCGGAAATAATCAAAGGCGTTCTCGCCTCGTCGATGAGGATATTATCGACTTCGTCCACGACGGCATAGTTGAGTTCGCGCTGGACGTATTCCTCCAGCGAGAACTTCATGTTGTCGCGCAGATAATCGAACCCAAACTCGTTGTTGGTGCCATAGGTGATATCCGCGAGATACGCTTCCTGCCGCGTGATTGGACGCAAATTGAGATAGCGGTAATCCTGCGTGATGAAAGCGGGATCGAAAAGGTAGCTCGCCTCATGCACGATGGATGCCGTTGTCAAACCCAACTTATGATAGATCGGCCCCATCCACTGCACATCGCGGCGCGCCAGATAATCGTTTACCGTTATCACGTGGACGCCTCTGCCGGTGAGCGCGTGTAAAGCAAGCGCCAGCGACGGCACCAGAGTTTTGCCCTCGCCGGTCTTCATCTCGGCGATCTTGCCCTCATGAAGGACCGTGCCACCGATCAGCTGAACGTCGAAATGGCGCAGACCAATGGTTCGGCGAGAAGCCTCGCGCACCGCCGCAAACGCCTCGGGCAAAAGCTCTCTGAGCACCTCGGTTTCCTTCTGGCGCAGCTCCTTGTCGAGTTCGTCCGCCCGGCTTTTGAGATCATCGCGATCGTCCGGCTCCGCACCGGCTGCCGTCGCATTCGCTTCCTCCAACTCTTGTTTTAAGCCCGCCGTCGCTTCTAAGATGCGGCTTTTAAATTCGCCGGTCTTGGCGCCGAGTTCGGCGTCCGTCAAACGCGCCAATTCCGACTCCAATTTATTGATTTCGTCGACATACGGGCGAATGCGTTTGATTTCGCGCTCGTTTTTCGTGCCGACGAGCCTCTTTATCCAATCGATCATGCGATGAGCTTGCCCCCTGCCTTCTTAAAACGGGAAAAGATGTCAATAGGTATCAATAAAATACCCGATTCCCCATGCAACTTAAAGCCTCGCATGAGAAACCTGAAGCGCCTCTCAGCGTTCTATCCGCACCGCCGATTCGACTCGTTCACCGAGAAAACGGCGCCCGACTTTGATGAAACGATCGGGTGCATCGGTGACAAAAAAACCGTGGCTTGCTTTACCGCTCTTGCGCGCGAGTGAAGCCCCATTCAGCATCTCTTTGACTTCCTTGGCGGTCTCCTCTGCGGAATCAACAAGGCGTACGCCGCTCCCCAGGAACTTTCGAATCGACTTCTTGAGCAAAGGATAATGTGTGCAGCCCAGAATCAACGTATCGATGCCGCTTTGTTTGAGACTTTCGAGATAAGCTCTGACCGTCATTTCGACCACTTCGTTGTCCGTCCAGCCTTCTTCGACCAGAGGGACGAAGAGCGGACAAGCCCGGCTATACACTTCGATCGAGGCCTGCGCAGCCTTCAGAGCGTGTGTGTAAGCTCCGCTTTGAATCGTCGCTTCAGTTCCAATGACTCCGACTCTTTTGTTTTTGGTGCTGGCGATCGCGCGTCTAACGCCCGGCGCGATCACGCCGACCACCGGTATGCCGAGGTTGTTACGCAACGGCTCGAGAGCGATTGCGGTCGACGTATTACATGCCACGACGACGAGTTTCACGCCCTTGTCGACCAGAAATTGGCTGTTTTCGAACGAGTAGCGTAGCACGGTGTCAACCGACTTCGTACCATAAGGCGAACGCGCCGTGTCGCCGAGATAAACGGTATTCTCACTGGGTAGCTCTTCGATGATTCGGTGCAAAACCGTCAGGCCGCCGATACCCGAATCGAAAACGCCAATGGCGCTATCCTTGTCAAGCATGGTGCGGCACCTGGACCCCTGGCGCCATCTGATTACCGAGCTCTTTCTCGCAAGCTGGAGCGAAGCCGAAAACTTGCTCCCAGACGTCGCGCGACTCCATGCAAAGATAGATTTTCACCGTCGGCGCCGCCCGGCGAATCCAGCGCACCATCTTGCGGTAC
>JAICHC010000652.1 GCA_025922795.1 Candidatus Binatia bacterium
ATTGTCTAGTTCCACTCGTTCCAGACGTTCCTGCGAGTAACCGACGGCGGGTTTGGCATAACGATTTTGCAATCGATCGGAGGCAAAAATGAGAGCAGATTCTCCCAGCTCCTGTCAATTGCCGGCGTCTGGATCGTGCTCGGCGCCCTCCCGGGCAGCGCTCCCGCGCAGGCGCAGGGAAGCTGGACTATGAAAGCTCCAATCCCGCTAGCGCGCAATGAAGTGGCGCTAGCGGCGGTGGGAGGAAAAATTCATGTGATCGGCGGCGGGATCAAAGGCGTGGCTGGGCCCTATCATGACCAATACGATCCGGTCACCGATCGTTGGCGTACGCGCGCACCGCTGCCCTACGGCCTCGACCATATCGGCACGGCGGCTTTGAATAGCAAGATCTACACCGTCGGGGGCTTCGTAGGATCCGTCCATAAAGATGGGCAGCCGCATGTTTTGGAGTATGACCCTGCAGCCGACAAATGGCGCTCGCTGAGCCCGCTCAAATCGGGCCTCGGCTCTGTGGCGGTGACCGTGCTCGACAGCAAGATTCACGCGGTCGGCGGGCGCAACCCGAGTGGGCAAACCGTCTCGACGCATCAGGTCTACGATCCTGCAGCTGATAGCTGGAGTGACCGCGCGCCGCTACCCAAGGCGCGCGACCATATGGCGCTGGTCGCTGCTGAAGGAAAACTCCATGCTGTGGGCGGGCGCTTCGGCGCCTCCACTGATAAGACCGATCTGCATGACATCTACGACCCGCTGACGAATTCGTGGACTCCGGGTCCGCCGCTTCCCACCGCTCGCAGTGGTCTCGCCTATACGCTCTATCGCAATCTCATCCTGGTATTAGGCGGTGAGCTGCCGCCCAACACGTTTGCCGAGAATGAGGCTTATGATCCGAAAACAAAAACCTGGAGAAAGCTCGCGTCGATGCCTGCAGGCAGGCACGGTACTGCCGCGGCAACTACGGGCGGAAGCGTCTATCTCGCCGCGGGATCTTTGAAACCGGGGTCGGGCGCGGTGACCGATCAGCTGATCGTTTTTACGATGCCCTAGCAGGGTGCTCACGATGGCCGATGTCAACGACGGCGCATTTCGGCGCCGAAACTTCTCAAGCCCGGTATCAGAATCCAACAGCCGATTGTAAGTAGTGCGCCGACGGCGCAGCCGAAAAGGAGCGATCCTGGCGCGCCGAGCAGCGCGGCCATGAAACCGACTTCGGTAGCGCCGACGGAGTTCGCGCCTTGAGAAAACATGTTGAACACCGAGAAGGCACGCCCGCGCAAATGCTCGGGTGTGAGGAGATGATAGCTGGTCTGACGCATCACCGCCTGCAGTGAGTTGGCCAAACCCATGATGCCCAGCAACAGCAACGACAGCCCGAAATCAGTCGAAACCGCGAAAACTCCGAGTGCCGACGCATAGCTTAGAAACGACCACAGAATGAGAAGGCCCTTGCGCTTCACGTCGCCGATCGCGAGCAAAGCGAAGGTGCCAAGAACGCCGCCGATTGCCGGAGCCGCTGAAAGCATGCCGAAACCGGCCGGACCGACGAGAAGAATGTCTTTAGCGAAGATCGGCAGCAGCGGGCGGTAGTAGCCCACTCCGATGACGACGAAATCGAGCATGACCAACGTAAGGATGATCGGCTCGGAGAAAAGAAATCTGACGCCGCCCAAAAAACTCGCCAGCGAAAATTTTTCGCGCCCAGCCCTGTCAAGAGCGGGAATCCTGAGCTGGACGATCGCGATGGCGGCGGGAACATAGAACAACGCATTGAACAAATAGGCGTTTCCCGTGCTCATCCAGGCCAGGCTGAGACCGCCAAGCATCGGCCCGATAAAGTGGGCGCCTTGAGAAACGCTGGAGTTGAGCGCGACGGCATTGGTCAAGTGGGAGCGCGGCACGAGGTGGGATATCAACGCCATGCGCGTCGGATTGAGCACGATGTTGAGCGCAGAGGTGAGCGCCGTGGCGGCGAGAATATGCCAGACCTGAATCAGCTCGGTGAGGGTCAGGACACCCAGGGCCACGGCGACAAAAAGATTGCCAAAAGTCGTAATCAGGAGAATCTTTTTGCGATCAAGAAAGTCCGCCAAGGTGCCGCCAAATAAACCCAGGGCGAAAATCGGCACTCCCTGAGCCAATCCGGTCAGCCCCAACAGAAACGCCGAACCCGACAGCTCGTACACCTGGTAAAAATTTTGCGCCTGGCGCATCTGCTGCGCGGTGGTGGCGAAGAGCGCGAGCAAGAACAAAAAACTATAATCGCGATAATGGAGCGAAGCCCAGGGCTGAAGTGACGCGGAGGAGTCTTTGGCGTCGGACATAAGTAATCGTCGCTTCGCTCCCGTTCAACCGGCGCTCACGCGCCTCGGTTCAATCGCTGCGCTCGGTTCAAGCCGTTCAAGCCGTTTTGGCAAGACGTTTTGAACGGAGTGAGGGAAGCCGAACGATTGAACGGAACGAAGTGGTTGAACGCTTTGAACTTATAGTAAATTTTGGCCGACGATGCGCATCACTTCATCATGGATAACTTTGATCGGCAATTTCTTGTTTGCCGCGATGCGCCGGACATCCTCATATTCGGGCGTCGCTCGCTTGCGCCCGTCGAACTGCTTGACGATCTTGACTATGACCTCGCCATAGCGAGTTTGGATCGTCTTCGTTTGCCGCGGCAAAATAATCCGGTTCACCGGGTGGTACCGTATGCCGATTGTGGTTGTTTCTTGCAGGATAATTTCACTCAGTCTCTCGCGTTGCGCCGGTTCGCAAATGACCGCGAGCAGGATGGCCGGACGGTTTTTTTTCATTTGGATCGGTGTGAGAAAAACATCGCGGGCGCCGGCGCTGAACAGCCGGTCCATGACATGATCGTAGAGCTGCGGATTCATGTCGTCGATGTTGGTTTCGAGCATCAACATCGGTTCATACTTATGGGCGCTCCCAACTTGGCCGACG
>JAICHC010000653.1 GCA_025922795.1 Candidatus Binatia bacterium
ATTTGATCAGTTACCCTGGCAATAGCTGAATGAATTGTCGGCAATATTTTTCGTTACCACTGGGCCTGCCGAACTCGCCCGCGGCAATCTCCGCATCCTGTCGGCAGCCCAGCGTCGCTATGACGATCTGCTGCGCGCCGTCGACGCGGTCGTCACCAAGCCGGGCTATGGAATCGTCGCCGATACGCTGGCCCACCGGCTGCCGCTACTGTACACCGAGCGCGGCGAGTTTGCGGAGTATCCTCATCTGGTTCGAGCTTTGCGCGAGCTCGCCACGGCGGAGTTCATTCCGCAAGCGGACTTGCTTGCCGGCAACCTTCGGCCCTACTTAACCCGGCTTTTCGATAAGGAGCCAAACTGGCCGGCGGTCCCGCTAAATGGTTCGGCCGTGGCGGCTGAGAAAATTCTCGGGCTGCTTCATCATCGGGCCGGGTGAATATCGGCCCATCGGATTGGTGCCGCCCCGCTGGTTGACACATTTCTTTGATTCCTCCAGACTTCTTTTATCACGATGTCCGTGGAAAAGGTTATATTGGCAAAACCTCGGGGTTTTTGTGCCGGGGTCGAAATGGCCATTGAAAGCGTGGAGCGAGCCCTGGCGCGTCACGGCGCGCCGATCTACGTGTTTCACGAAATCGTCCATAACCAGCATGTCGTTGCCGACTTTTCCAGGCGCGGCGTGCGCTTCGTCGAATCCATCGACGAGGTTCCCGCCGGCGCAAAGTTGGTTTTCAGCGCTCACGGAGTGGCTCCTACGGTGTGGCAGCAGGCCAAAGAAAAAAACTTGCAGATCATCATCGATGCGACCTGCCCATTGGTCGAGAAAGTTCATCGCGAAGTGCGTAAGTTCGCTGCGCGAGGCTACTCTATTATTCTCGTTGGCCATGCGAAGCACGATGAAATCGTAGGCACGAGCGGTGAAGCACCGGATCGTATTCGGATCATCGACAGCGCCGACCAGGCGCGCGGCCTCGAAGTACCGAACGCGGAGAAAATTGTCGCGCTAACCCAAACTACGCTCAGCGTCGATGATACCCGTGAGATTATCGACATTTTGAAAGAGCGATTTCCCAAGCTGGTCACGTCGGCGAAGGAGGATATTTGCTACGCCACGCAAAACCGCCAGGATGCGGTGAAGCAGCTCAGTAAGGAAGTCGACCTGATACTCGTCATCGGCTCGCGCAATAGTGAAAATTCAAATCAACTTTGCAAAGTGGCCAGGGCGGAAGGCAAAAATGCTTATTTGATTGACGATCATCACGCGATCGATCCGCGCTGGCTCGAAGGCGTAAAACGTGTCGGTATTACTTCGGGGGCATCGGTGCCGGAGCGCTTGGTCCTTGCGGCCGCGGAGTATTTTGAGCGCGCGGGTGCCGAGATTAGCCACATCGGCTTCGTCGAAGAAAATATTCATTTTACGCTACCGGCGGAAATCGTTAGCCTCACGTAAATCCCCTACCGCTACCGAATCGCATCGGCTCTGCGAAGAAGACGTGATGCTGCAAGCATCATGGGTTGCTGCCTAAGATTTATGCGATTGCATAGATCATAGGCAGCAACTTCCTGCTTCTAAAGCGGCGAAATCCATAAGTATTGATTTCTTTGGTCATGTTTTTATCCGGACCGGTGGCATACTGGTTGCTCGTCATCTTAAAGCTGGTCTTTTTCTTTCACGCTCTTGCTCACTGAATGCGCAGATAAGGAGATTGGTCGTGATTGCACAAGGTAATCGTTGGCCGGTGGTCTTGCTGATTTCGATAGTCTTGCTTGGGTTGTCGAGCCCGATAACGACGTCCGCACAGGACACGGGGCAACCCGCCCCAGCTATTATGGGGGCGCCGGAGTCTGCACCGACGGCTGCACCTTCGGCCGCCGCTGCTGCAAAAATCGATAAAGGTGATACGGCCTGGATCTTAACCTGCTCCGCGCTGGTTTTAATGATGACGATTCCCGGTCTGTTTCTTTTTTATGGCGGCTTGGTGCGTCGTAAGAACGCGCTCGGCACCATCATGCACAGTTTCATCATCGCGGCGGTCATCAGCATCCAATGGGCCTTGTGGGGCTATACGCTGGCGTTCGGCGTCGACATCGGTGGTATCATCGGCGACCTAAGTTGGCTTGGTCTAAAGAGCGTGGGTGCCGAGCCAAACACGGACTACGCCGCCACCGTTCCACACGCCGCGTTTATGATTTTTCAGATGATGTTCGCGGTGATTACGCCTGCTTTGATAACGGGTGCGTTTGCCGAGCGCGTTAAGTTCAGTTCGTTTTTGGTATTCATCATTCTGTGGGCGACATTCGTTTATGATCCGCTCGCCCACTGGGTGTGGGGAGTCAAAGGCTGGATGCGAGAAATGGGCGCTCTCGATTTCGCTGGTGGCACCGTCGTTCACATCAGCTCCGGCGCATCGGCACTGGTTGCGGCTATCATGTTCGGCAAACGCATCGGCTACGGCCAGGAGGCGATGCCGCCGCACAACCTGCCGTTTAGCGTCATAGGCGCCGCACTGTTGTGGGTGGGCTGGTTTGGTTTTAACGCCGGCAGCGCGCTGGCAGCCGACGGTCTGGCGACATCGGCGTTCGTTGCCACGCATTTGGCGGCCGCGGCAGCCGCACTTTCCTGGCTGGCGATGGATTGGATCCTGAGAGATAAACCTACTGTGTTAGGCGCCGCGAGCGGCGCCGTAGCAGGGCTCGTGGCGATCACTCCCGGCGCCGGCTTTGTCGAACCCATACCCGCTATTCTAATCGGCATCGGCGGCGGTGTCCTGTGCTCGATGGCTTGCAGTTTAAAACCCAGGCTCGGCTATGATGATTCTCTGGATGTGGTCGGCGTCCACGGCGTCGGTGGAACTTGGGGAGCCCTGGCAACTGGATTGTTCGCTTCCAAGGCGATTAACGCGGCCGGCAATGACGGCTTGTTCTACGGTAACCCAGCGCAGCTTTGGATTCAG
>JAICHC010000654.1 GCA_025922795.1 Candidatus Binatia bacterium
GCACTGCCGATTGTCGAATATAAGCCGAGAAGGAGACTGATTTGATTGCAAGAGGATCAACCGGGTGAGACTTCCTCCGGCTCTGCGTTATCGCGACTTCCGTTTGTTTACCTTCGGTTACTTTCCCGCCGAAACCGGCGAGTATATTCATTTCGTCGTGCAGAACTGGCTGGCATGGGAGCTCACCCATTCAGCATTCTACCTCGGTTTGCTGGGGTTTTTTGAGTTCGCGCCGCGCTTCATCTTCGGCCCTATCGGCGGCGTGGTTGCCGATCGCATGGACCGGCTCAAGCTCTTGATCTTGAGCCGGGTCGCAAACCTGATCCAAAGCCTGGTTTTCGCCTTTCTGGTTTTCTCGGGCTTGCTGGAATTCTGGCATATCGTCGTGCTGGTGATTTTGATGGCGATCGTGAGTTCTTTCAGCACAGCCGCACAGCAGGTCGTCGTCGTCACTTTGGTGCCGCAAGAGGGCGTGATGAGCGCGTTGGCGCTGCATTCGGCGACACATAACTTGACCAAAGTCATCGGTCCGTCGCTCGGCGGCGTGCTCTTGACGCTGATCGGGCCGGGGTACTGCCTGCTAATCCAGGCGCTCACCATCTGCTTTATGCTCTTTACGCTATTCAAGATGCAACCGCCGCCGTCGTCAGGACTGGCGGCGACGGGCGACTGGTTTAAAGACATCGCCGAGGGGGTGTTGTATTTGCGCCAGAACCGCCGCGTTCGTGCGACGATCCTGACCACTTATTCGAACGGTTTCTTCGGCATTTCGTACGCTCAGTTCTTGCCTTATTTCGCTCAGGAAGTTTTGAAGGTCGGTCCCTCCGGCTATGGCTTGCTGGTTTCCGCCCCCGGAGTGGGCGCCGTGCTGATCAGTTTTTTCCTCTCGAGCCACACGCGTCTTAGCGGCATGCGCAAAATGTTGGTTGCCGCCAGCTTGATTTACGCGGCGGCCATCTTTCTTTTCGCAATATCGCCTTTTTTAATACTGTCGATCGTGCTGCTCGCCGTGATCGGCTCCATGCAGATGAGTTATCGGGTACTCGCCCGAGCAATCATCCAGGAGGAATGCCCGCCGCATCTGTTGGGCCGCGCCATGAGCCTGTTTTTCCTCGATCGCGGCTTCGGCTCGCTGGGCGCCCTTTGCATCGGCAGCATCGCGGCATTGGTGCCGGTTCCATTGGCGGTCGCCGCTAGTGCGATCACTTGTGGAATGGTTTCATGGTTGGCACCGAAGGCGGCAAGCGGCCGAAGAACTTCTCTTTGATTGATTCCGAGTTCCTTATATAATCTAAATTTTGTCCGCAACGGCATTTATGCAGGAGCTTGGTGTAATTCTCATGGCGGCGGGTCAAGGCACCCGGATGCGCTCCAGCCTGCCCAAAGTGCTTCATCCGGTGTGCGGAAAACCGTTGTTCCTGCACGCCTTAACCAAAGCCCGGGAGTTACACCCGAAGCGCGTCGCGCTGGTTGTCGGCTATGGCGCCGAGCGGGTTCGACAAGCTTATTCGGCAAGTGACGTCAGATGGGTGGTCCAGGAGCAACAACTCGGCACGGGCCATGCCGTTTTGTCTGCACAAAAAGCCTTTGACCAGTTTGAGGGTGATCTTCTTATCCTGAGTGGCGACGTGCCGCTGATTTGCGCAAGCACGTTGCATGCGATGGTAGAGCATCATCGGCGCCAACGAGCCGCGCTGACGCTACTGACGGCTTCTCTCGACCAACCGAAAGGCTACGGCCGGATTCTGCGCGATCGCCGGGGCGCGCTCATCGGCATCGTCGAGGAGAAAGACGCAACTGATGAACAGAGAAAAATTCGCGAAGTCAATGCCGGCGTCTATGTGGGGTCGGCGCGTTTTGTATTCGCCGCGTTGAGCAAGGTCACAAACCACAATCAACAGGGTGAATATTATTTGCCCGATGTGGTCGCCATCGGTCTCGATCAGGGAAAAATCATAGAAACTGTGCGGGTCGGGGATGCCCGGGAGATGATGGGCGTTAACACTCGAGAGGAGCTCGCCTTTATGGAGAAAACGTTGCGCGAGAGCATAAACAAGAAATGGATGCTTGCGGGAGTGACGCTGAAAGACCCGGAAACGACGTACATCGACGAAACCGTGAGCATCGGCAAAGATACCGTGATTGGACCCAACACTCAGCTGATGGGTAAAACCGTGATCGGCGAACGCTGTCGGATCGATGGCAGCGTGTTTCTCACCGACGCCCTGATCGGCGACGAAGTCCATCTGCGGTTTTCCGTGGTTATGAGCGGTTGCCGGGTCGCGCGCGGCGCGATCATCGGCCCGTTCGCTCACCTGCGGCCGGGAACGGATCTCAGCGCCGACGTTCACATCGGCAATTTTGTCGAAACCAAGGAAGCCAAAATCGGCGAGGGCACCAAGGCGAACCATCTCACTTATCTGGGCGACGTGACGATTGGACGCGACACCAATATCGGCGCCGGCACAATTACCTGCAACTATGATGGCTTTCACAAATACCGAACGGCGATCGGCGATCGCGTTCAGGTCGGCAGCGACACGACTTTGGTGGCGCCGATCAAACTCGGCGATGACGTATACGTCGCCACCGCCAGCACGGTCCGCCACGACGTGCCGGCGGGCGCGTTGGTTTTCAATCAACGAGAAGAACAGGTGCGCGAAGGCTGGACCGAGCAGAAGCGGCGCAAGATGAAAGGAAGCAGCAAATAATGTGCGGCATCGTTGGATACATCGGCCACCGCGAAGCAGCACCTTTAATCCTGGAGAGTTTGCGTAAGCTGGAGTACCGCGGTTACGACTCCGCCGGCATCGCGGTGCTTCACGACGGACAGGTATCGATCCGCCGCTGCGAAGGCAAGCTCGGCAATCTCGAAACCATGCTTACCCGACAACCGATGATGGGCACAATCGGCATCGGCCACACGCGCTGGGCGACCCACGGGCGGCCTTCC
>JAICHC010000655.1 GCA_025922795.1 Candidatus Binatia bacterium
CACGAGCTCGGGCTCGAGCTCAAGATCGAACATTTCCTTATCGGTGGATAGATTTTCAATGCGCCCCAGCGTCCCCCCTTTTAACGAAATCCGCACAGGGACGCCCTTGCGCAATTCAGTAGGAAATTCGAAATCGTGGAGATAAATCTCCACCATCCCCTTGGACTTGAGAATTCGATATTCGCCCTTTCTCTTGAGCGCGTCCTGAACCTCGAAATACCCGAGTCGGCGCAGCTTTTCGGTCAATTCCTCAAGTCGCAGGTTGATCCCGACATAAAGTAGATAACTATCGGAGTAAATTTTTGACGGAAAAAACCACTTCCGTCCTTCGAATTTTTCGGTGACGATGTCTTCCAGGCGCTTTAAGTACCATGCGCCGGAAACCAGGCCAACGGAGGTAATAACGAGGAGCGCAACCAGAAAGATGCTGAAGATTCGGAGTTTGGATTTTTTCAAACTCAACGCCTCTAATGTAACTTGATTTTCGCGCAGAATGGATGGAAAAGCAATGAAACGAGGCCGGGCTGCGCTGGGGTCGCTTACTGCGCAAAGATCTTCATGACCGAAAAATCAGCGCTGCGGTTTGAGCGCGAGGAATAACGTATTGTCGCCGCGTCGCACGAGAAACAACACGCCGCGCCCCTTACGCACTCCCGCAACCGCTTTCTTATAGTCGTCAATACTGCGCACCGCCTTGCGGTCGACTTCGACGATGATATCGCCCCGGCGAATGCCGGCCTCGTCAGCGGCGCTGCCCGGCTCGACAGCGGTAACGACCACGCCTTCGACCCTCTCCAGCCCCAAACTCTCGGCCATTTGCGGAGTCAATCGTTGTACGGTGAGCCCGAGCTCGCCTTTTTCCGGCGCGGTTGCGACAACCTCTTCTTCTTTGAGCTCGCCGATCGCGACATTCAGAAGTACGTCTTTCTTGTCGCGGAGCACCTTCATTTGCACCTTTTTGTCTACCGGCGTCCGCGCGACGATGATGGGCAGATCGCCCGAATCTTTGACTCCCTTGCCGTCGAACTCAACGATCACGTCGCCGACTTTTACACCGGCCTTGTCGGCCGGACCATCCTTCGATACGTTGGCGACCAAGGCCCCGTAGCCCTTCTCCATGCCCAGGCTTTCCGCGATCTCGGGGGTCACCTTCTGAATGAGGACTCCAAGGTAGCCACGAACCACTTTGCCCTTGCCACGTAATTGCGGGAGCAACTCTTTGACCAGATTGATCGGAATGGCAAAACCGATGCCGATGTTTCCCCCGGTGCGGCTGAAGATCGCGGTGTTAATCCCGACCACTTCTCCGCGCAAATTGATCAGTGGACCGCCGGAGTTGCCGGGATTAATCGAAGCGTCGGTTTGAATAAAATTATCGTACGGCCCCTGGCCGATGTGCCGGCCTTTGGCGCTGACGATGCCGGAGGTCACGGTACTATCGAGGCCGAAGGGATTGCCGATGGCAACGACCCATTCGCCCACCTCCAATGTGTCCGAATCGCCAAAATTAGCCGCGATGAGATTGGTCTTGGCGTCGATCTTGATCACTGCAATATCGGTCTTGGGATCCCGGCCGACGACCTTGGCTTCATATTCTTGATCGTCCGCAAGTTTGACGACGATTTTCGATGCATTCTCGACGACATGATTATTGGTCAGAATCGATCCATCGCTATCGATAATGAAGCCCGACCCAAGGCTGCGCTGGCGCTGCGGCCCGCGCGGCAGCGGACCGCCAAAAAAGCGCCGCCAAAAGTCATTAAACGGATCTTCCTCGCCAAACGGGCTGCCAAATTCCTGCTGGCCGCGCGCTTCGCTCATCTGAGTGGTCGAGATGTTAACGACAATCGGTTTTATTTTTTTCGACAGGTTTACAAAGTCAGGAAGACCGGTGAAAGCGCGGGGTTCAATATTGCCGGCGTCTCCCAAGAGGTTCACGGCGCGGCTGGGCACCAGCCAATCCAGGCTACCGCTGATACCGAGGCCGACCACAAGCGACGTCAAAGCGACCGAGATGACGCCTTTGATGCTCACGCCACCACGCCACATGTTCCTGAAATCCATCGACGACTCCTATCGCTTCTTCACTGCCTCGACATACTTCATACGGAGATCGAAGAGGATGTCCTCCATCAGGCGGTCTTCGCTCGCATTGAGGTTGCCGCGTGTCTTGTCTTTAAGCATCCCCAGGATATCGATCATCTGTTTTGCCACCGGCACATCGACCTCGACCTTGCCGCTGACCGGGCTGGCGATCTCACCCAAATGCATCAGCGCTTGGGTGCTCAGGCTGATTACGAACGCAGAAAAGTTGATTTCGGGTAGCGTCTCGCGTTCGGAAGCGCGCGGCGACTCGGTACTTTGATCACCGGGCACCGTGCTCTGTGCCGTGCCGACGGTCTCTTCAGGCGCGTCCTGACGCGCCTCGCCGGTCTCCGGGGAGAAACGCCGGCGATCTTGAACCGTAAAGCCTTTATTCTCTGCTTGCTTTTCTTCTTGGTTAGCCATCTCAAGACTCCCGAATCGACAAGAAAAAAAGCCTGGAGGTCGCGCAGGCTTGGAACACCGTCGGACTTCCAGGCGTCGTCGTTTCGAACCTAAAAGATGCTATTTTAAACCACCCGCGGCTAGGAGCCGGATTCATGCCATTAATCAGCAAGTTTTCATCGAGTCAAAATGTAATCCCTGCATTCTAGCTTGTCAAGGTAACGACCTCCGGCAGGTTTACCAACATGGTGATGATTTCCTGCGGATGCAGCTCGGTCAAACAGGCGCGGTGTCGACAGGCCTTCATCGTTGGCTCCGTGCACGGCGAACAGTCGATGGCGCGACGCAGTACGTTGACTTTCTCGCCGCGCGGTGCCCACTGACGAGCATCCGACGGACCGAACAGGGCGACGGTCCGGATGCCGAGTGCCGCGGCGAGATGAGAGATGCCGCTATC
>JAICHC010000656.1 GCA_025922795.1 Candidatus Binatia bacterium
ACCCGGATATTCAAATGCTGCGAGAAAAGACGGTCATATGATTTCTCGACTGTTCAGATGTCTTTGAAGGGAGGTTGACATGCCCACTGCCAGGCTCGACGACATCGACCTCTATTACGAAGAGCACGGGCAAGGCGAGCCCATATTGCTGGCGCCGCCGTCGTGGTGGCCGAGCGACACCTGGAAGGTCGGGGTTGTGCCGTTTCTCTCCAAGCGGTACCGCACGATCATTTTCGATTGCCGCGGCACGGGATATAGCAGCAAGCCCGATCACGGCTACACGATCAGCCAATTTGCCAAAGACTTCGCCGGCCTGTTGAAGTACCTTAACGTCTCCAAATGCCATGCTGTCGGCTTTGCCCTCGGCGGGCAAATCGTTCAAGCGCTCGCCATCGATCGACCTGATTTGGTGGCCACCCTGACCATCGCGGCCGCGGGCGCCGGACGGAAAGCAACCGATGGAGGGCCGCGCACCGCCGGGAATACCGATCAAGACGAGATCGACGCCCACGGCTTCGAGCGTTTCATTCGCGACCACATCGAAAACACGCACATGGCGTTCGATGCAAAATTCTACCAGGAGCATCCCGAAGTCGTGAAGGCGCTCTCCGATGCGCTGTGGAACAGACAGACAAGCCCCGAGCAGCACCGTTATCATTATGAGGCGCGCCGCACCTGGGACATGCTTGGCAACGCGCCGAAGGTCAAAGTGCCGACGTTGATTCTCTGCGGCGCGGAAGATGACGTCAACCGCGGCGGCAGCACGCCCGTGGGCACGGCGCGAAAGCTCGCCGAGCTGGTGCCCGGCTGCGAGCTCGCGCTCGTGTCTAACGTCAAGCACATGACGTTCTGGGACGGCGACCGCGCGCTGATCGCGTTGCAGAATTTCGTAGAGCGCCATCCGATCCGATAAATCCTGATACATCTCAGCACGCCATCAGTACTGCGATTCCGCTGCAGTATTTGTTTGCCCTTTCACCGTGGTGTCATTAAAATCGGCGCCAATCTATGGCGAGGCGTTCGCCGAGTTTACCAACTGGTGCAACAGCGAAAAGGAGCTTCGCGAGCTGCGGAAGAAAGTCACCTTCGTCATCGTTGCCGAGGAGGATGATCTCGATAAAGTCACGGCGCTCGTCGATAGTATTTTTACGGTTCTACAGAAAGCCGCGGTATCATGACGCGCTGGAAGGACAAAGAAGAGTTTAAGGCCCGAGTTTTGGACTGGGCCGGACGACTCGATGTGAAAGTGCGCTTGCTGTCGGTTCGCCCCATGTCGAATAAGTGGGCTTCGTGCTCCACGGCGGGCAATCTAAACTTCAACGCGGAACTTATAAAGATGGATCGCAAAGTGGGCGACTACGTCATCGTTCATGAGCTGCTGCATTTCTTCGTGCCGCACCACGGCAAGCTCTGGAAGAGCCCGATGCGGGCGCATCTCGGCGATTACGAGACTCTCGATCGTCGATTGCGGAAATACGCGCAATGAATGACGGTGTAGTTCATCGAAAGTGCATGTCCAGTCTGAGACGTATCACCACAGCTCACATTCCCGCGGGATTTCCGTCTCACGAAAGCGGCGAAGATTCGGTCGGTCACTTTATATCCGGCTCTTCGCCGCCTCCTGGTAACGACTTTATGCGAACTTCGCCGTGGCCAGCATCGATAGCTTGTTTTCGCCGTCGAGCACCCACAGCGTGGCTTCGCGGCGGTCTGCCGACGGCACGCCGGCGAGGGTGAACTTGCCGCCGTTGTCGTAGATCGAGCGCAAATTTTGAAAATTGAATTCCTGGAGCTGCTGCCCCGGCGCTTCACGCCGGCACATTTCAATCAGCAATTGCGATATCAGCGAGCTTTGCACCACAAGTCCGGGAAGCTTTTCAACCTTAGTCACGTAGTCGCGATCGTAGTGGATACGATGACTGTTGAAACGGATCGCCGAGAAGCGGAACAGCAGCGGCGTATTGGGCTCGATGGTCTGGTGCCATTTGGCTTCGCCGGGAATGGCCGCAGATGTCTTGGGCGCGGCTTCGGCCCTAGCTTCGCTGAGCATGCACATGTCGCGTTCTTCCACGACACAGAGGCCTTGACCGGTGGAAAGGCTGTTGCGCTCGATCACGGTGGCCATAGCGCCGCTCGGGCCATCGTCGATTTGGATGTCGGCGATCTCAGTCTTGCGCGTGACTTCGTCGCCGATTCTCAACGGTTCCTTAAATGCGACGCGGGTGCCGCCGATGCGGCGGCGCGGCAGGGGAATCGGCGGCACGATGCCACCGCCGGATGCCTGCCCGTCGGTACGCATCTTGTCGGGACGATGCGACGCCGGAAATAAACCGCCGTACCAGCCCGGCGGAATCGGCGAGCCTTTATCGAGCGGCGGATTTTCCAAACCCAACGTGGCGGCAAATTTTACTACCATCGAGGCCGTGACCACGTCGGTGGCGGTTTCACTCTTGCCGATATAGCTTTTGAAGCTCTCCAAGGATTCAGCCATGGTCAACCTCCGTGCGCTTTTGTCGACGTCCCTCGAGAGTATTCCCCGTGGGTCGGAAGTGTCAAGGTACGAGTTTAATTTATTTGACTTACTGAGGAGTTCGTTAGTTAGTAGACATGCTGGGACAAAGGGGCCGAGTCGTTGAAAGCGCAGGCACCAGGACTCAAAGGACGCTTTCCCACCCACGCCCAAAATTAAGCACTCGGGGGGTGGCTCGGGTGGTGCCCGATGACGAACAGACGATTTGCCTGGGCTTGGAACGAGTCGTCCCTTCGTCTCCAACAAAAAGATACTTATGAACTCCTTAATAAGCTGGTCGTTGCTACCCTTCGTAGCGCCGGTTTAACATCACCGGGTTTGATGATGCTTACTTGGCTAGAGCAACGCCCATCCGGATCTTCTCGCCGTGATCGCGCAGTCAGTTACCGAGTTCGATTGTATTGAT
>JAICHC010000657.1 GCA_025922795.1 Candidatus Binatia bacterium
AAACTCGATGGCACTGAGGCGGTTGTCGATTTCACCGAAACGGTCAGCGCCGGCACATATACGGGAACTCTATCGTTGTTTGGCGTCAACTCCGGAGCGCACAATGTCGCTGTGACTGTAACGGATACGCGTTCCGTTTCTGGAACCGGTGCCACCAGCTTCAGCATGGGCACATCGAGCGCGAACAGCGTCAGCGTTGCGTCAATCACTTATGCAACGACGGGCGGTAAAAAGAATGACAAGCACTTGAATACCACCGTGCAGGCTAGGGACAATGATGGCAGGGCCGTAAGCGGCGCGTCGGTATCGATCGAATTGAGCCGCGACGGAACCCGGATCGCGACGGCAACGGGGACGACTGGCAACACGGGGACAGTCACTTTCGTGTACAACAACGCTCCGTCGGGAACCTACACGACTCGGGTTACCGATGTGACCGCGGCGGGATTGCAGTGGGACGGCCATACGCCGCCCAACGTGTTTAACAAGCCCTAAATCAAAAAGAGTGAGGAAGATTGAAGCGAACTTTAAGCTGCGCGTTATTCGGGTTTATTCTGGTCGCGTGTACGGCGATGAACCGGAGCGAGGCCCAGCCGGAGCAAGATAAGGACGCGGTCGTTCAAGCGGCAAAGAAAGATCTAGCGCACCGGTTGAACGTGCGGCAGGAATCGATCGAGCTTGCCGGCCCAATCGAGGAGGTGACCTGGCCGAATAGTTCTCTTGGTTGTCCAGAGCCGGGCATGAACTACGCTCAGGTACTGACTCCAGGCTACCGGATCAAATTACAGAGCGGTGGCAAGGTTTTCGAATATCACACGGGGAAAGGCGTGGTGAAGCTCTGCGAGAGATAGTTGTAGTCTCTATCCACTTCTTGGTGTCTCCGTCCTCTTTTGCGCTTCGTGCAGCAAAGAAAAAAATCACTCCTCACGAATTCCCAAGCAAAAAGTATTAGCCGGTTCGGCTGCCCGTTTTGCAGCCTCGCCTGAGCAGACCGGATGGCTTGAGAGTAAAGCGCACTAGAACAGGATCGGTGAGAATCAAATTGTGACGGACGGCCCAAACCCTAGAATCTGAACAGAATTCTGGGACCGATGATAAAGTAGTCAAACCCGGAGGTCGAGCCGGCGGCGAAGTTGCCGCCTTCGACGTTCACTTCGATGGCCAGATTCGAGATAGGTTTGACGCCGACGCTTCCAGCCCCGCCGTAAATAAAGTTGTCGCTGGCGAAGCCGTTTCGACGAAAGGTCTCGTAACCGGCGTAGGCGTCGACATAGGTGTAGAAAAGCCGGTTCTCGTAATAGAGCGAACTGAAAGCGCGATTGGCAAAATAGTTATCTGGATCGAAAAATCCGCTGCGACTTTGCTTGTGAAAGTCGAGGAACCGGAAGCGATGGCCGATCAGTACCCGCGGCGCGAGCAATATTGCGTACTGGGAGACCAGCTGTAAATCATTGGCGTAATTGCCGTCCGAGAAGCTTTTATAATTGTAACCCGCATGCATCGAGAATCTTTCAGTCAACGGTTGGGTAAGATAGAGCCCGACGTTGGTCATGCGGATACGGTTTTCAATCAACTCGGCGGTGTCGGTCAAGACTTCACGTGTTACATTGGCGCCGGCTCGACCGGCAAATAACCTGGCGTCGAGGCGCACATGCCCTGTCGGAAAAGTAGAGTTATGGCGATCGTCGAGCTGGGTGAAACCAATACCCGCCCCACCGGAAAACCTGTCGGTTAAACGGGAGTAAACCTTGAACGTAAGCTCGTTCGCGCGATTATCTCTGGTTGGATCGCTGGCGTCGATGTGACGATAATCGAGGCCATACTGCTGATTGCCGACCCAGAAGCCACCCGAAAGCGAGTAGCGATTCAAGCGATTGCGGTCCGAATCGCTATAGTAATTGTAACGTGCGTCAAGCACCGGCCGCGTTTCTCGTGCAATGGCGTCGGCTAATCGCGCAACTTCACGTTTTTGCCGCGGGTTGGCTGGTTTCAAGGCCTGTTCATGTTCCATAGCGCCCTTGCGATCGCCGACCGCCAGCAGGGCTCGCGCCAGGCCGCCACGGGCATCGAAATCGCCGTCTCGGGCGACAAGTTGCTGATAAATCGGGATCGCGTCGAGATAACGGCCCTGCCACTGAAGCGCATCGGCTTTGACCAGCAGTGCTTCTTTATGATCCGGCACGTCCTTGAGAACTATATCGGCTTGCGCGATCGCTTCACTCAGCTCGCCCGACCAGGAATGCACACGAGCGAGATGCGTGCGCGCGGCGATGTTTTTGGCATCCTGATTGATAACCCTGTTTAATTCGTCCTTCGATTCCTGCAGTCGGTCAGCCCAGGAGAGATAGATGGCCATCTGGACTCGCTCGCGGGTGGTGAATCGATCCCTTCCCAATGCCAGAGCCTTGGAGAACGCCCCGGCGGCTTGCTCGAGATTGTCCTGTGCTACGAACGCGTCGCCGAGTTGCTTGTACAACTTGCTTTGTTCGGCGGGGTCCGCCGTTGATGCAATGGTTTTCTGTAGTTGGTCGATTGTCTGTGCCAATGTGTCAATCGGCAGCAAGATTAGAAATACGACAATGAAAATTCGTCCTAGGCTCATCCCTGTTCCACTTCCAGAGAGCTGAATTGGATAGCAAACGACCGATAATAACAGAACTTAGTTATCGAATATAGAAAAATTTGAAGTGATCGGAAAACCTAGATGACTTCGCGATCTATTTGAAGTCAAAAATGACGGGACCCGGCTAAACTACCGAGTGATCCGGCAAAGGCGGGCCAGATGGCAGGCGACCGGGTTTCTTTAGGCGGCGGGTTACCACTTCTTAGCCATACCGATGAGTTCTTGACTGTAGCCGATCACGCAAATCGGTGACATGAGCACCTGATAGACGATCATGTAAACTATAAAGCCGACGAAGTTTTGCCGCAC
>JAICHC010000658.1 GCA_025922795.1 Candidatus Binatia bacterium
GCGGGAACAGAAAAAATCTGACCTATTCCAACCACAACCGCAAGATTGTTGGCAGCTGAGAGACGGAATTATTACAGAATCACGGTTCATAATTCCCGGAAAAGTCCCCTATAGAATATAGACAAGAACGCAGTCGCCGCTCAGCTTGGAAGGAATCGAACCCGGTTATCGCGAGTAGGTGGAAGGTTCGGCTCAATTTGACCCGACGTCAATTCTGGTTGCCGCCGCCACTACCCTCACGTTGGAACGGCAGAAGCGTCGGTTAGGGGACTGCTTCGGTCCGGGGTTACGGCTTCGCTTCAAGAATCAAATTGAACGGCGTTTGGGTCGCGCGGCGCAAGTGGCTGAAGCCGGCGCCGAGCACGACTTCGCGCAAGCGCGCTTCACCGGCTTGCGCACCTAGCGCGGCGCCGACTTCTTGCGATAATGATGCGGGCGTGCAGATCAGCGTCGACGCGCTGTAGAATGCTCGCCCCACCGGATTGAGGTTTTCTTCTAACCGATCGCCTGCAAAAGGTTCGACAATCATCCAAGCACCGGTCGGCTTAAGTGTTTCCAGCACGTGCGCGGCCGCGCCTTGGGGATCGCCCATGTCGTGCAGGCAATCGAAAAAAGTCACGAAATCGTAATCCTTACCCGGATACTCCTTTGCTTTCGCCACTTCGAAACGCACCCGCTCTCCAAGTCCGGCTTCGGCGCCACGCTGGCGCGCAAGTTCGATGGATTGCGGGTGAAAGTCAAAGCCGATGACTGTACATCTGGGGTACGCTTGGGCCATCAAGATCGTCGATGCGCCGAGCCCGCAGCCCACGTCGGCAATTTTGGCGCCCTGCTTCAAGAGTGGCTCGACGCCGTCGAGCGCCGGAATCCACGAACCGACTAAATTCGCCGCGTAACCGGGCCGAAAGAATCGCTCGGTGCCGTGGAATAGATCGGCGTCGTGCTCATGCCATCCCAGGCCGGCGCCGGTGCGAAAGGCCTCGGTAATCTTCGGTTCGGCTTTCACCGCTGCCAGAGCCACCTGAAACGCTCCCGGGAGAAATGCCGGGCTATTCTCATCCGCCAGAGCAAAGGCTTGCTCTTCGCTCAGATAATATTGCTCCTTGGCCGGGTCGTAGCTCACGTAGCCGCCGGCGCTCTGCGAACCGAGCCACTCACGCACATAACGCTCCGCGGTCCCGGTCGCTTTGGCAAGCTCGGTGGAATTCATTGGGCCGAGCTCCGCCAGTTTCTTGTAAAGCCCCAGTTTGTCGCCGATCAAAACCGCGGCAGCGTGAAACACCGCGCCGAAATCGACCACGCCGCGGCCCAAGAAGTCGTTCAATTTATCGGGATTGATAGCCATGATCGTTCTCCTTTCTCGATTTGTTCAAACATTTTGCCCCTTCAACCGGTGTACATTCTCGATTCAAGCCGTTCGAAACGTTGGACCAAAACTCCTTGAACATCTCGACGTTTGACACTGAACTTACCCGATCGCGGGAAGCCAACCAGGAGGATCCGTCGGTGGGCTTGGGCTGTGAAGAAAGATTTCTCGGCTGACTCGAAACGCCATGCAAAGTGTCGGCCGATAAAATGAGAAACGCGTGTAATATGAACGCGCCAACAGGGCGTCACCAACACGAGCACGCGCTATATCAGCTCGGCGCCACCCATGCCGTCAGGATCGACGGCGTGTTACGCATCACCGCCTCCCAAGACTCGCCGCGATCACGCGTCACATAGAACGCGCCCTTACCTTTGACGCGCGGATCGAACCCGTAGCCGCGCGCGCCGTCGCCCATGCCGCAGAAGAGCGCCTTCGGATCAGTCGGATGATGCAGCAACACCCAAGGCATCCAGGGATTTTCCTTTTCCAAGCCCTGAGTCACGATGCGCCAGCTATCGCCGCCGTCATCGCTCAGCAGGATATGTCCCTTGGGATTCGTTTTCTCGCGCGCCCACACTCCGGGCGAGCCTTTGCCGCCGCAGACCACCATGCGCGGCTTGTCGCCCCGCAAAAAGTGCCACTCGTGCGAATAGCTGTGCAGCTCGGTATAGCCCCAGGGCATGCCGCTCTCGACCCGGCGCCACTGCTTGCCCGCATTGTCACTGCGATAAAAACCGCGCGCCGATGAGACGTAGTAGCGCTCTTGGCTGGCCGGATAATTCTCGATGTAGTGCATGTCGACGTAATTGATCCCCGCGCTGCGGTCTTCCCAGGTCTGGCCGCGATCGCGGCTGAGCAGGTTGCCGCCATGCTCGAGCAACACCCAGATCAAATCCTGATCGTCAGGATGAATAAAGATATGGCGCACATGCGGCGACTCGCTTCCACGCAAGCGCGCCGGAACGTCCCATTTCCTTTTCACCTCGTCGCCGAAGTCGAGCAAGCCGTCGAGCGGCTCCCAGCTCTTGCCGGTATCTTCGCTGCGAAAAAGCCGGATCGGACCGATTCCCATGTAGACAACGCGCTCGTCGTGGGGATCGACGGTGAAGGTGCGCACGTCACCCTCCATGATTTTAGTCCAAGTCTGTCCGGCGTCTTCGCTGCGATAGCCGCCGTCGAAGGCCACCGCGGCGAAAACAATCTCCGGCTTGTTCGTGCAACCGGTCAAATGCTCGAGCGTCTTTCCCGGAAAAAATTCACCGACGCTGTCCAAGGAACCGGAACGGTTGTCAATCACGTTCAGTCCGCCGTTGTGAGCGATATAGTAACGCAACGATTCCATAACGGCCGCCCCTTTGTTTAGTTTCTGGTTTCTAAGGCAAAGTTCCTGGTTGACTGATAACGAGAAACTCGAAAACCCAAACTAGTGTAGTGACTCTTAAATCAAGGAATTTATGTTCGAGATAACAAAGCGGAAATTCTCGAACAGGGGAATAGACTCGCGCCAAGACGCAAAGCGCGCCAAGTTCGGAGGAAAGAGTGAATTATCTTGGAACAATTA
>JAICHC010000659.1 GCA_025922795.1 Candidatus Binatia bacterium
CGATGGACGTATTTCTCGTAGATAAGGCCTTCGATAACGGCAGCCCGAGTCGCGGGCGTGCCGAGACCTTTTTCGGCCATGGCCTCGCGGAGTTCTTCGTCCTCGATCAGCTTGCCCGCGCCTTCCATGGCAGTAAGGAGAGTTGCTTCAGTGAAGCGCGGAGGCGGTTTGGTTTGAGTGGCGTTGACGTCGACTTTGATCGTGTTGACTTCTTCGCCTGGCTGCACCGGCGCGAGGGTAGGGGCCTGGTCCTCCGTCTGAAGATCGCGACCGTAGACGGCGAGCCAGCCGGGCTTGACCATCACTTTGCCTTCGGTCTTGAAAGGCTCGTTCTCCACGCGAGTGATACGAGTCGTGACGAGGAACTCGGCCGGGGGATGAAAAATTGCGAGAAAGCGCTTCGTGACCAGATCGTAGAGTTTGGCTTCGAGGTCGTTCAGATGTTTGGGCGCGAGAGACGTTGGGATAATCGCAAAGTGATCCGAGACGCGCGCGTTATCGAAGACGCGCTTGTTGGGCTTGACCCAGTCGTTCGAGAGAATGGCATCGGCGAAGGTTCCGTAAGGGGTGCCCTTGAGGACGTCGAGTGTCTGCTTGACGGTCGCGATGTAGTCCTCCGGCAAGTGACGGGAATCAGTTCGCGGGTAGGTCAGGACCTTGTGCCTTTCGTAAAGGGCCTGAGCGAGCGAGAGCGTCGTTTTGGCGGAGAACCCGAAGCGGCCATTGGCCTCGCGCTGAAGGCTGGTGAGATCATAGAGCAGCGGAGAAATCGAGGTGGTGGGCTTGCTCTCTTCGGTGACGGCCCCGGGCTTGCCGACGCATTTGGCGCGGATCGATTCGGCTTTGTCGCCGGACCAAATGCGCTCAGGACGGAGGTCGGCGCCTTCCCCATCTTGCGGCTTCTGAAATTGTTCATCGAACCAACGGCCGACGTATTCGCCCGCGTGCGCAGCGAAGGTGTTTTCGATTTCCCAGTAATCTTTGGGGACAAATTTCTTAATCTTCTCCTCGCGCTCGACGAGGATCGCGAGCGTAGGAGTCTGCACGCGACCGACAGTGGTCAAATGAAAGCCGCCGCTCTTGGAGTTGAAAGCGGTCATGGCGCGGGTGCCATTGATGCCGACGAGCCAGTCGGATTCGGAGCGGCAAACCGCGGCATCGGCCAGCGGCCGCATCGTGGTGTCATCGCGGAGCGCGGCGAAGCCTTCGCGGATGGCGGCTGGAGTCATCGACTGCAACCAAAGGCGCTGGATGGGTTGTTTGGCTTTAGTGTGCTTGACGATGTAACGGAAAATGAGTTCGCCTTCCCGACCGGCGTCACAGGCATTAATCAAGGCAGTGACATCAGGGCGCTTAATAAGTTTCTTGAGAACCTTCAGACGCGACTCGGTTTTTTCGATGGGCTTGAGATCAAAGTGCGGAGGGATGACCGGCAGATGAGCAAAGGTCCACTTGCCGCGTTTGACTTCGAATTGTTCGGGCACGACCAGCTCCAGAAGATGGCCGACGGCCGAGGAGAGAACGTATTTGTCGCTCTCGTAGAACTCGCCAGAGGCGTCCTTCTTAAAACCGCCGAGTGCCTTGGCGATATCCGCGGCCACCGAAGGTTTCTCGGCTATGATCAGCGCTTTGCCCATTAAATCTGTGCCATTTACAGTTGTACTATCCGGCTGGCAACCTTCTTGTGTTATCGACTCGCCTAAAACGTTGCTTAAACTGTGCCATAAGTCAAAGGACCGGGCCGGGAGGTAAACAGTCGGCGCGGGCGTTGCCAACCAGAATCTCAACGGCGGCCTTGAGCGCCGTAGCGCAAAGATGGGTAGATTTTGTCTGTATTCTGTCCAGATGTGTCCCGTGGTGGAGAGGTAGTTGAATTGCCGGATACGGAAAGGTGGAGCGGGAGTGATTGGAATTTCGCCCTCCTTTACGTCGAGGGTTACAGCGCCTGGAGGCCGGTGTGTCCGCTCGTCGGATTCGTTCTGGAATGACGGAGCGCTTGAAGCTCAGAGGCGCGGTCGTGTTGCCATCAGAGTGTCGGAAAAGTTTACAGATTCGGCGTGTAGGCGAGGATACATTTTTGTCAACAAAATGCTTGCGTGCTTTTTTGTGTGAACTCAGTGTCGCCAACAATCACCTTAATCACCTTATTATGAAGCTTCGTTTCGAAGTGAATCGCGCTGAGGCATTTCGCCGGGGCATGGACCTGCGGAAATCGGTTGTCACGATCGAGGTCAAGCCATGGGAGATCACTCAGGAGCAACGAAATCTGATAGCGGATCGACTGGAAGGAATCGATGTGTTGCAGCTTCATTATAATTCGAAGGCAAGCAAAACGGAAAAGACGTATTATTGGGATACGATTGGCAAACGCGTGGCGATGCCGGTGCGCATCCAGGCAAGGGCGCCAACGTTTGATGGGCTGATGGAGGCGATAGAGGCGAACGAAGCAGAGGTGAGTCAAGCGAAGGAGCGCTCCAGGAAGGTCATTGTGAAGATCAGTCGCAAGGAAATGCCGGGGATAAGATCAGTAATCAGTGATCAGTAGGTCGGTAATCACTAATGGGGTAGGCGGGTGGGAAAGTGAGAAGGTGAGTAAGTGAGAGAGAATCAGGTGGGGTCCCTCATCAGGGAGCGAGAGAGTAACAAGGAGATGATCAGAAGATGTCTTTTAGCTTCTTTGCGAGGCGAACGCCGGCTGCGGCGGCGCGGCGGCGCGCGATCATCTGCGCATTGGCTTCGTAGCCGGTAGCCAGGTCGGGCACGTCGGCGGCGGTGATGTTGTTTCGCCACTTTGCGTGCGGTACTTGGCCGTCGAGATAGGCAAAAGCGATTGCTGCATCTTTGCTCTCCTGGGCCCATTCAAGATAGGTTTTGCGCCTCCATTCTTTTTGCAATTTCGAGGAAGGCCACGTGCGGGTGATGTCGTC
>JAICHC010000660.1 GCA_025922795.1 Candidatus Binatia bacterium
AGATCACTGCCTAGCTAATTTCACCAAAAAAAAACTCCGATTGCAGGCTGCTCAAAAAGACTCAGAGGCGAGGAGGCACGCTTACACAATGGTTGGAGTATTGGAGTATTGGGTCTTAAACCATCACTCCATACTCCAATCCCACTGAGACGATTGAGCGCAACGAAGCCTATGAGTCTTTTTCAGCAACCTGTTAGATTAGACGCGCTCAAGCGCCGCGGCGATATCGGCAATGAGATCATCGACATCTTCGATGCCGACCGAATAGCGGATCAAATTGTCTTTGATGCCGACCATCAAGCGCTCTTCGGTGGAAAGCTCGTAGAAGCTCATCAACGCCGGCTGCTCGATCAAGCTTTCGACGCCGCCGAGCGACGGAGCGATCTGCGGAATGCGGCAGGCGTCCACCACTCGCGATGTCGCATCCAAGTCACCGTCTATTTCAAACGAAACCACACCGCCGAAGCCGCGCATTTGGCGGCGCGCCACGTCATGCTCCGGGTGTGAGGGTAAACCGGCATAGTGCACGGCTTTGACACGCGGGTGCGTCGACAAAAATTCGGCGAGCGCTTGCGCATTGGCATTCTGCCGCGCGACGCGCAGCGCAAAAGTCTTCAACCCGCGTACCAGCAGGTATGCACCGAGCGGATCGATGATCGCGCCGGTCACGTGCTGCAACGAGCGGATGCCATCGACCAACTCGGCGCATCCAAGCACCGCGCCGGCGAGCAGATCGTTGTGTCCGCCCAGGTATTTGGTGGCCGAGTGCAGCACGAGATCGATGCCGAACTCCAACGGACGCTGGTTGTAAGGCGTGGCGAAAGTCGCGTCGATCAGAGTCTTGACCCGGTGGCGTTGGCCAATCCCGGCAAAACGCACGAGATCGACGATGCGATTGTACGGATTGGTCGGCGATTCGCTGATCAGCAGTCGCGTGGTCGGACGAATCGCCTCTTCGATCGCGTCGTAATCGCCCGCCGGCACCGTCGAAACTTCGATACCGTAACGGTGCAAGACCTGGGTGAGGAACTGCCGGGTGCGCCGGTATGAATCGTCGGTTACGACCACGTGGGAGTTGTGCGATAGGACCGCATAGAGGGCCGTGGTGACCGCCGCCATGCCGCTGGAGAAAAGCAGGCAATCCTCCGCGCCCTCGAGCGCCGCCAGCTTTTGCTCCGCGATGCGCTGGGTCGGATTGCCGTAGCGGCCGTATTCTTCGCGCTCGATTCGATGCTGGAAATGGTCGTGCAGCTCCCGGGTATCGGCGAAGGTATAAGTCGCCGTCTGCACGATCGGCGTGGCGAGTGAATTAGCCAACTTCGGCCGGGACTCGCCACCATGCACGGCCAGTGTGCTGAAGCCGAGCGCCTTGCCGTCCGCGCCGGTCGACGCGAAATTTCCCCGCTCGCCGTCGGTCGCGTCCGTCTTACTTTGCCGGGCGCCCATTAGCCGTCCAGCAAGCGCACGCGCTCCACGTAACGCGAGATCGCGTCGCTGATTTTTTGGGGATCGGCGCTCAGCTCGACCGGCCGGTTGTACTGGGTTCCTTGAATGCCCTCAAGTGTGCCGGCGTGGTAGGCGATCTTCTGCTCGGCGAACTTGAGGCCGTGCGCCGTGGAAATGACGACAACTCTCTCGTGGCCATGGATGACTTTGCGTTCGACCAGCTTCCGTAGCGCCGCCAGCGCGACGCCCGTGTGAGGGCAGTTGAACATGCCGGTGCGATCGGCACGCGCCACTTCTTCAGCGAGCTCGAACTCGGAAGCCTGCTCGACCACGCCCCGGAAGCGCTGCAGGGTCGTTATCGCTTTGCGAATGCTCACCGGGTTGCCGATCTGAATCGCGCTCGCTAGGGTCTTGCGCGCCGTGACCGGCTCGAAATGTTCGAAATTCTTCAAATAAGAGAGATAGAGCGGATTGGCGTTCTCAGCTTGTGCCACGCAGATGCGCGGCAATTTGCTGATCAGCCCCAACTCGTACATCATCAGAAAGCCTTTGCCAAAGGCGCTGACGTTACCCAGATTGCCGCCCGGCAGAATTACCCAATCGGGCACTTCCCAGTCGAACTGCTGTACGATTTCGATCGAGATCGTCTTCTGACCTTCGATACGCAGGCTGTTCATCGAATTCGCCAGGTAGATGCGTTTATGCTTCGTGACTTCTTGCACCGCGGCCATGCAGCCGTCGAAGTCGGCGTCCAGTGAAAGCACGAGCGCGCCGTTGGCTAGCGGCTGGACCAGCTGGGCCGGAGAGACCTTGTCGCGAGGTAAAAAAACGACGGTGGGGATACCGGCAGCCGCTCCGTACGCCGCCAGTGCCGCCGAGGTATCGCCCGTCGACGCGCACGCCACCGCGTCGATGGGCTCGCCATTGGCGATCATCTGATTGACCACGGAAACCAGCACCGTCATGCCAAGATCCTTGAACGAGCCCGTGTGCGAATTGCCGCATTGCTTCACCCAGAGATCCTCGACGTGAAGCTGCTTGCCGTAACGGTTGGCCCAGAAAAGGTTCGTGTTGCCCTCGCAGGTCGACACGATGTTCTCGTTGTCGATGAACGGAACGACCCATTCTTTTTTTGCCCACACCCCCGAACCGTAGGGGTAAACGTTTTGGCCCACGCGATCATCGAAGAGCTTGATCCACCCCGCCGCCGCCCGCGTGCTCAGTGCTTCCATGTCGTGACGCACTTCGAGCAAATCGCCGCAGGACGGACAACGGTAGATGATCTCGAGCAGTCCATACTGTCCCGGACAACCGTTGATGCACTGGAACCAAGCGTTATAGCTCATGGGAAAACACTTCTCCGCAGCCCATTCCAAACATATACGGCTGGCGTAATGTCAGCAGAGCCAAAACCGAGCATAAAAGGCACACAAGCAATAGTCCAAGTCGCTGCTCTCACATCTGGCTTTTTCGG
>JAICHC010000661.1 GCA_025922795.1 Candidatus Binatia bacterium
CATCCCGCGAGGGAGCACCTTTGTTTTGAGCTACTTCGGTGCCCGCGACGCTGGGATCTTCCGTAAGCACGGCATCAACATCGAAGTGGACGCGCGACCTTTCGCAGGCTTTATGGCCGGGCTTCCCAGCCGCCAGGTGCAGATTGGCACCTATGCCGGCCTCAACGGCATCGAGCAGATGAACGAGGGCAAAGACATGGTCGTCGTCGGCGGTGGGCTGACCAACATGCAGGACGTTTGGGTGCGCAAGGACTCCCCGATTAAGAAGATGACCGATCTCAAAGGCAAGAAATTCGGCATCTGGTCCCGTGGCGCCGGCGCCGCTAAAAGCTTGCAGGTCCTGGTGATGGACGCTTTCAAGCTCGATCTCGATAAAGACACACAGGTTATTGAAATTGCCGCGCCCGCCCTGATGGCGCTTTTGGATAAGGGCGAAGTCGATGCGATGTTCAACTTGAGCTCGCTGTCGATTGCCGCTGCTTCACAACCGGAAAAATATCGTATGCTGTTTAGCCCCGACGATTATTGGAAAGAGAAAACCGGTGAGCCGTTGGTCTGGTCCGCTCCGACCATTGCTTGGAGGAATTGGGTCGAGGAAGATCGGCAGCGAGCCAAGAACGTGGTGGCCGCGCTGCACGAATCGTTTCAATGGTTGCGCCAGAACTCCGACAAAACCATCGAGAAATACGGGAAGTTGGCCGGCGTGCAGAATGCCGCCGAAGCCGCAACCCTCAAGAAGATGCTCCAGGAGGGGCGCATTTTTCTCGAACGATGGGACCCCAAGGTGGTCGATGCCCAGTGGAAGTTTCTCCAGCTGGCCAAAGACGCGGGTATCATCAAGGCAGTACCGGCTAAAGACAAATATGCTCTAGTCTTGCGCTAACGAAAGCGGCCGGTGAAGCTATCCAGGCTAGCCCTATTACCTGGGCTCGTTTCATTAATCGGCCTACTGCTGTTGTGGCAGGTCGTATCGCTGTTTTTTCTGGCTACCTTTCTGCCTTCCCCCGCGGAGCTTTTAACCCGTGTCGCCGAGATTTTCAGTAATCCATCCGCCTATCTAATTGTCGGCAAAACTTTCGAAAGAATCCTCGTCGGTTTGGTTCTGTCCATGCTGATCGGTGCTGCGATTGGTCTGGTGATGGGGATGCGCCGCGCCGTGGCAAGCTTCTTCGACAGTTGGATCATGGTACTGCTGACGTTTCCGGCGATCTCTTGGGCTTTTCTATCGGTGCTCTGGTTCGGCATCTCGGATCTCGCGCCGATTTTTACCATTGTGCTGATTGTCTTTCCCTACGTCACGATGAACGTCTGGGAAGGCACGAAGGCGATGGACAAGGAACTCACCGACATGGCAACGGTCTTCAGGGCCAACCGATTATTGCTTCTGCGCAAGGTTCTCATACCGCAGCTCATGCCTTACATTTTTTCTTCCCTGCGCATCAGCTTCGCATTGTCGTGGAAGATCGCGCTCGTCAGCGAAGCTTTCGGTGCAGGTTTAGGTGTCGGTAGGGAGCTCACCTACTGGTTTCAAAGCCTCCGAGCCGACATGATGCTCGCCTGGGGAGTGAGTTTCATGGTGCTGATGGTATTGATCGACCTGCTGGTGTTACGGCGTTGGGAACAACGGGTTTTTTCATGGCGGCAAGCCGCTGTCGCTTGAGCAACGGGAATGTCATTGAACGCCGTCGAGATTGAACGCCTGAGCAAGATGTTCCCTGCCGCCGGCGGGCTGAGCCGATTCACCGTCCTGGAGTCTTTGACCCTGCGCATTGAACGCGGTACTTTCGCGAGCATCGTCGGCCCTTCCGGCTGCGGTAAGAGCACGCTGTTAAACATCATCGCCGGGATCGAGGCTCACGATTCAGGCCAGGTGCGCATCATTGCGCAAAACGGCACAAAATCAGCCGCGCGCATCGGCTACGTCTTTCAGAGCCCGCGCTTGCTCAATTGGTTGACTGTCGAAGACAACATCAGGTTCGCCCTCGAGGCGCAAAATATCGGCAAAACGCGTTGGGACGAACGGGTCAAAAAATATCTCGACATGGTCGGCCTCGCCGGGCAGGAGCACAACTATCCGCTGAAACTTTCCGGCGGGATGCAGCAACGGGTGGCGATCGCGCGGGCGCTCGCCATCGAACCCGACATCCTGTTGATGGACGAGCCTTTCAGCCATCTCGATGAGATCACGGCGCGAAAGATGCGTGTGGACTTGATGCACATCTTGAAGCACGCCCAGCCGACCATTCTGTTTGTCACCCATTCGCTCCGCGAAGCGGTTTTTCTTTCCGAAGAGGTCTACATGATGAGCGTCAAACCGGCGCGCATCTTCAAACACTTGCGGGTCGATATTCCCAGGCCGCGCGAACCCGAGGATCCGCGTCTGTTCGATTTAGAAAAAGATCTGGTGCGGGAATTCTTTTCCGTTCTGGAAAAAGATCAACAATGAAAAATCACGCGCTGCTTCGCATCGGGTCGATCGTTTCTTTTCTGGTCCTTTGGTGGCTTGGATCGCAGCTCAGCGGGCCGGAAATTTTGCCGGGCCCCGTGGCGATCGGCCGTACGATCATCGAAAACTTTGTCACTGCCGGACCGGAGGAAAAAACCGCCGAGTTTCATGTCGCCGTAACTCTGGCGCGAATTGTTTTCACGTTCAGCATCGCGATGCTGGCCGGCATCGCTCTCGGTTTGGTGATGGGCCTAAGACGCAGGGTGGAACTCGCCGTCGGCTACTTGATTCCGATCGCGCTGACGATTCCGACCTTGCTCGCGGTTTTTCTCTGCGTGCTTTGGTTTGGCTATAGCGAGGCCGGCGGGCTATTTGCGGTCATCCTGACGGTCACACCGTTCGTGACGGTCAATATGCTGGCAGGCACGAAGGCGATCGACAAGGAACTGGTCGACATGGCGCGCGCCTTCAA
>JAICHC010000662.1 GCA_025922795.1 Candidatus Binatia bacterium
GGAAAGCGCAGGCACCAGGACTCAAAGGACGCTTTCGCACCCACGCCCAAAATTAAGCACTCGGGGCGTGGCTCGGGTGGTGGCCGATGACGCCCAGACGCTTTGCCTGGGCTTGGAACGAGTCGTCCCTTCGTGTCCAACAAACCCTGTTGTCTAAATACTTATCAAACTCCTTAATAGTTGGATTCATAATAGGGCCTCCGGCAGCTTGACAGGCACTAACACGCAACGTATTACCCAATTGAATATGACGGCGAAGGGGTTCGCCGAGCTAAACCATTCGCATTGGCCGGATTGATGACCTCTGCTTCAAACTTTATCTGGAGTAGGGGTTTATTTTTGATGTTGGGGGAAGATTTGCGTGTTGCCGATTCTCTTGGTGGGTGCGGGCGGCTTCTTGGGTTCCATTCTCCGGTACGTCCTTAGCGGCTGGGCACATCGTATTCTAGATAATCCGTGGTTTCCCTACGGCACTCTGGTCGTTAACGTCACTGGTTCCCTGGCGATTGGGTTTCTCGCGGGCCTCGCGGACAGTCGATCGCTTTTTAGTTCTGAAGCACGGCTGTTTGTCTTTATCGGACTCCTCGGCGGCTTCACCACGTTCTCATCTCTTACGATTGAGACTTTTTCTCTGGCCCGGAGCGCTCAACTGTTGGCCGCCGCGATGAACGTGACCTTGCAAATATTCCTGGGATTAGTAGCCGTGTGGCTCGGCAATCTCTTGGCTCGGCTTATGTGAGGTGCCCTCATGACGCTACCGGAAGAAGGTTACTTGCTGCGGATTTTTATCGGCGAAAGCGACCGGCACGGCGGCATGCTGCTCTACGAATGGATTGTGCGCACGGCGAGGGAAAGAGGCTTGGCAGGCGCGACCGTTCTGCGCGGCTTGGAAGGATACGGAGCGCGCAGCCGGATTCATACGGCGCGGATCCTGGACCTGTCGACCGATTTGCCGATCGTGGTGGAAATTGTCGATACTCTCGATAAGATCGAGGCGTTCTTGCCGATCATTGACGGCGCAATAGTGGACGGCCTCGCGACGGTGGAAAAAGTGCAAATCCGTTTCTACCGCAGCGGCTCAGGCCAAAAACGATCGAGCTGAACATTGCGGGGGTCCCGCATCCTATGGCTCTCGGGTCCGCCGACCGATGTCCAAACGTCTCCTCTAACCGCGAGGTGCGAAGGAAGTGGACCAGTGGCGGCAGAAGATTCTTTGGAGGTACATTCATTGCATCTCGGCGGTAACGGATTTCAACGGCGACTTACAATGCGCTTGTTCCTTGTATTTGGTGGATTGCTGATCATTCAGCTTGTCATTGGCTGCAGCGGTAGGACCCCGCCTGCGCCGAAGACCCCGACTTCAGCGCTCACCGGGCACTGGCGACAGACTCATCTCGGCATTGGGGGCCAGTTAAAGCAATGTCCCGCGTCAGTAACGATTCCTGCGGGCGGCGCCATTTCGTGTGGCGCCAATGATTCGGTCGAGTTCAGGCCGGACGGAACGTTCGTCGCGTCGGTTTCCGGTCTAGATGCTAAAATCTCAGGAAAGTGGCGCGTCGAAGGGTCGACCCTGCTAGTCACGTTCATTGAACCGTCCGAGGTCGCTGGTACGAATACTTCCGCTGTGGTTCAGTTTGACCCAAGCTTCAATCGCATAACCATCAATACGACCAGTGGCGCGACGCCCACCGCCGCAATCTACGTTCGCGAATAAGCCCGAGCGGCATAAGTATCTGCTATATTAGCTCCCGAATGATTTGGCGCGATCACCTCCTGTCACTGACTTTTACATGCGGAAGCATCAAAAAGCCGCTGACAGCCACGAGCGCGAGCACGCCGCCAAAAAGAAACGGCGCCGCCGGACCATACACGTCCCAAAGAATGCCCGCGATCAGGCTAGCGGGAAAAGCGGCCACTCCCAGAGCAGCGTTGAAGATACCGTAAGCGGTTCCGCGCAGGTGTTGCGGCACCATATCCGCGACTAATGCGCTGGACGCTCCCTGAAAGGCACCGTAGTAGAGCCCGTATCCAGCGTAGAGAACCCACATGTGCCACTCGGACGAAGCGTAGGCAAGGCCGAAATAAATCGCCGCATAGATCAGCCAGCCGACGACAATCAAACCGCGCCTGCCGAAACTATCTGATAGCGCGCCGCCTTTGGTTGAAGTAACGCTGATCACGAGATTAAAAAGCGCTACAAGAAGAAAAATTTCTACCAGTGACAAGCCCACGGTCTGCGCCCGGAGCATCAGAAAAGCATCGCTGGAGTTGCCGAGCGTGAAAAGGGTTAGCACGCCGATGAAGGCCCAGAAGCGCCCGCCCATCTCTGACCAGAGAAGCCGAGCAGACATTTGAACTGGTGCGGCAGGTCTTTCCTCTACCCATTTTGCCACGATCGCCACCGCGGCAAGGCCGGGTACAACGGCAAGCAGTACGAGCCACTGATAGCTTTCCCAAGTGAGCGCAACGGCGTTGCGTTCCGTCAAATAAACAACCGCAGCCGCGAGCAGAACACCGATAAAGCCTCCGGCTTTGTCCATCGCCTTATTAAAGCCGAAGGCGCGTCCTCGATTTTCGGGCAGTGTAACGTCAGCGATCAAAGCATCGCGCGGCGCGCTCCGGACCCCCTTTCCTACCCGATCCAAGAACCTGACAAGCAGGACTACGGTCCAGGAGCCGGCGAAGTAGAGCAATGGCTTGGTGAGATTGGACAGAGCATAACCCCAAAGGGCGAGCGCTTTTTTCTTACCGATGCGATCCGAGAGGTGTCCGGAAACCATTTTAAGGAGCGTGGCTGTGCTCTCAGCGAGGCCTTCAATGAGACCGATAATACTGGCGCGCACGCCGAGGACATTGGCAAGAAAAAGCGGCAAGGTGCGCACGGCAACTTCGCTCGAGAGATCGTTCAGCAGAGACAC
>JAICHC010000663.1 GCA_025922795.1 Candidatus Binatia bacterium
ATCCAAAAGCTAAAATCCAAACTCATCGATTACGGGCGCTTAGTGCGCTTTTCCCACACGGTGTTCGCCCTGCCCTTCGCCATGTCGTCGGTCGCCTTGGCGTGGCCCAAACATCCGGTCACCTTGCAAGCGCTATTCTGGATCTTGGTTGCCATGGTCGGCGCCCGTACCGCGGCGATGGGCTTCAATCGCTTAGTGGATCAAAAATTTGACGCTCTCAACCCGCGCACCCGGGGCTGGGAATTGCCGCGTGGAACGGTAAAAGCCAGCGAGGCCGCGGCCCTAACCGGCGCCTCCGCGCTGCTGTTGATCTTTGCGGCGTATCAGCTCAATTGGATCTGTTTCGTTTTGTCGCCGATCGCCTTGACGATCGTGTTCTTCTATTCATTCACCAAACGATTCACCTGGGCTTCACACCTATTTCTTGGGCTCGCGCTAGCGATCGCGCCGATCGGCGCCTGGTTGGCCATTGTCACGCCGCCGATCAGCATAGCCGAGTTAACAACCCCGATTTACCTCGCTCTTGCCGTAGTCTTTTGGCTGGCCGGCTTCGACATCATTTATTCCTTACAAGATCGTGAATTCGACCGCTCCCATGGTCTGTACTCGATTCCGGTGAGATTCGGCGTCGCCGCCGCCTTGCATCTGTCGAGTTTTTTTCACGGCTGCACGATCTTTTTTCTCTCGCTGGTCGGCGTCAGCGCTGGAATGGGACCGGTCTATTGGATCGGCTTGGCTCTGGTCGCCGGCGTTCTCATTTGGGAGCATAGGATCGTCACTCCGAAGGATCTGTCGCGCATCAATCGCGCCTTTTTTGATCTCAACGCCTACGTGAGCATCGGCTATTTCGTCGCCACCCTCATCGATATCATCCTTGCCTTGAAAGTCGAGACCGGTTGATGAGCGCAACGCTCATCGCAGCCATGGTCTTGTTGGGAGCTTTCGGCGGTTTTGTTTCCGGACTGCTCGGTTTTGGCGGCGGCGTGCTGATGTTCCCGCTGCTCTACTACGTGCCGCCGCTCCTTGGTCTGGAACGGCTCGATGCGCAGACCGTCGCGGCCGTAGTTATCAGCCACGTGTCCTTTTCCGCCTTGATCGGCGGCATGGCCCACCTGCGCAGTGGACGCGTTAAGGCCCGGCTTGCCCTCCTCGCCGGTGCCATTTCAGCCGTAGGTTCTTTTGCCGGAGCCATCGCTTCGAAATCGGCCTCTGAACAGTTCTTACTCTTGCTCTTCGGCATCGTCACTCTTCTGGTATTGCTAATGATGTTCTTGCCCGGTCCGGGCCGTGACCAAGATGAGCGCTCGCCTGAGAAATTGTCGATACCGACAGTTCCTTTAGCGTTTTGTTCCTTGATTACGGGTGTGGTCATCGGATTTCTCGGCGCAGGGAACTTTGTTTTCGTTCCGTTGCTGATTTATGTTTTCAAAGTGCCCACCCGCGTAGCCATTGGCAGCACCTTGTTTATCGCCTTGATGAACACGGCCACCGGTTTTACGGGCAAGCTTTTAACCGGACAGATTCCCATGATTGCGTTTTTTGTCGTGTGCGGCGCCGGAGCCGGCGCATGGGTGGGCGAAATCGCGCACCGGCGAGTACCGACTTCGATACTGCGGTTGGTTTATGCAGGCATGGTGTTGCTCATCGCCATTCGTGTTTGGCTGACCATCTTGGGGATTACGGGGTAGCTTCAAAATCGTCGGCTCGTATTTGAGACTAGGCGAGAGAGTGCATCGATGGCTTTCGAGCAAATGCTGAGTCGCACACGCCGCTGGTCACTTGAGCCCGGACATGGACGGCAACCCGTTTAGGGGGGCTCCGGACGTCTCCATTTGGGGGATTGCACCTATTACGGCTGAATTGTTATTGTCTGGGTGGTTCCCGCAAAGGAGGAGACTATGAAACTGTTAAGTTCGCTTGCGGCTTTTCTGTTTTGCATTTCCGCCTGCGCCAGTTTGCAGGTCGGCAGCGACGTCGCGGCCGGACGGCGGGCTATGTTAGCAGGTAATAATGAAACGGCTCTTGCCTACTTTCAAAGCGCCGCGCAGAAAGATCCAACTTACACCTACGGCACAGCGTACCAACAAGGCATCTTAAGCTATGTCGGCCGCTCGCAGTATGCCGTTGGCCAGCTACCGCAGGCACGGCAGACTCTCGAAAAGGCTCTGAGCACGAACAAAGATGAGGATCTCGCGAGAATTTACCTCGGTCTGACGTTGGCGCGCAGCGGCGACCGTCAGCGCGGCTTAAAAGAGATCGAAGGGGGCATGAGAGGCGTCCATGAGTGGCTCGATTATATCTCTGAAGCCCATCGCTTCTCCTTCGGCCAGTATTGGGATCCCACCAGGGAAATTCGCTCAGCTATTCAGGGGGATTTGGCGACGATTTCAGGCCGAGAGTTTGACTTGCAGAAGCTCATCGCCAGCAGCGAGTGGATTGCCCAAAAGATGGAAGAAGAGGGTGATAGGGCTCGCGATGCTGAGACCCGCGAGCGCTCCCGCGAAGGCGATAGCCCGGATACACCGGGTAACAACTGACGATTTCCCTGCTCTCGTTTGAAACCTCGGACGATCAGTCACCACGTAACCGGTGATTGATCGTCCGAGTGTCTCTAACCAGGCCTCGCTGCCTTCCCCTGGCCGCACCCAGAGTGATGTCTTTCGAACACAAACCTGTATACAAAAACACTTCGGCTAACACCTATGGATCGCCGTAAAGGTGCCGTGTGTTCTGGAAGCGAGTGTTCCGTTGGTAGTTTTCCTCATCATCGATAAGCGCGAGCAAACGATTGGTGTTTTGAATTATATTTTCCTTTTCATCGGCACCCTTGAGCAGCAAAAAAGCCGAGCGGCGCAGCGATGCGCGAATCAACCCGCGAGCATCCCAATATTGATAATTATGATAACCGTCGACCA
>JAICHC010000664.1 GCA_025922795.1 Candidatus Binatia bacterium
AAGCGACGGCGGCACGGCCGGCGACGCCGGGATCTCGCCGCGCGGTTTCATAGGCGTCGCGCGCGCGATCCAAAGCAGGATTTCGCACCGTCGCACATCCTGCGAAAAAAAATGCCAGTAGCCCAAAAGCTGTTGCGCTAAGGCTCGCGTTGCCGAAAAACCAATCCGAGTGCATAAATTACTCCTTGGGCGTTCCCGTGGATGTTCCGCGAACCATGCCGCGTTCCATTTCCTGCCGCAGCGCATCGACCGCCTGTCGCAGCCCGTCCGCGGCCCGGCGGGTAATCTCTGCGTCGGCCTTCACCTCGGCAAGCTCCGCCTCTACTTGAGCGATTTCTGCGAGACGGCGAGCTTCCTCATACTTACCGCTGGCCATCGCCTTCTTCGACCGTTCCAGTTTCTCTCTGGCTCTCTGTAAATCCATCGGCGCCAACTCGTCAGCCCGGGCCTCAACCGCCGTGCGCATGGTGAGTTCGGCGCTCGCAAGCGTCTCGGTCGGCGGCTTGGTTGTGCTGCAGCCGCTAATTTGGAAAGCAACTAAAATGATTAAGCAAGTGATCGCCGCCATTGGCCGGAGCGCGCTGGGGCGCCGCATCATGCCAGGCTTAATAGTGGCCATGACTTTCCCCCGTTTGAATGATTTAGACCTCATGTGGACGATAGACGCAGTTTTGAACGCAACAGGAGCCCAAACGGCGGTTTTGCTCATATATAAAATTGTATAACTGTTAAAACTAAGTACAAGATAGGTTGTCTAGGAGGGTTCGTCGACTTGGGTCCAAGTGACGGCCCCTCTGGAACCCCTAGATTCAACAAGCTTCGGCGGTAAAGGTTCTAAGAGCCTGAATTTACGGGATCTTTCAGTAGCGGCCATGTACTCCTATCGCGTAGCTCGGGCGATGCCTTTTTGGAACGGTCCCACATATCGGGCCATTCTCCGATCATTAACCAGCGGCAGCGTGGTTGATGGGGCGGCTCTGAGCGAGCTTCGCTCTCTGCTCATCCAGACGCTCGGAATCGAAGCTGCGCGCCTAACCGGTTCGGGTAGGTTGGCGCTCGAGCTCGCTTTGCGTGGGTGCGACGTGGGGCACCGCGACGAAGTAATCATTCCGGCTTTTTGTTGCAGCGCCGTAGTCCCGCCGGTCCTGGCGCTTGGCGCGTTGCCGGTGCTCGCGGACATCGGCACGGAGCTGAATCTTACGGTCGAGACCGTTGACGCGGTCATTACCAGAAGAACCAGGGCCGTGATCGTGCCCCATCTGTTCGGTAATCCTGCCGATATTCAGGGAATTGTCGACCTCGCTCGCAGCAGGAATATCCGCGTTATCGACGATGCTGCCCAGGCCCTGGGCGCGACCATCGACGGCCAACCCGTCGGCAGCTTTGGTGACGCCGGCATCGTGAGCTTCGGCGCTGAAAAGATCTGCTTTGGTTTGGGCGGCGGCGCCGTCGTCTCGAGCCGGCAAAAGTTCTTCGACGGTGACACGCCGAATGTATCGCCAGCAAAATCGGCGGTCGTGGTGAGGCAGCTTATGGCAACTCAGATAAGGTGGCGCTGGCGGCGCTGGACCCTTCCTTTGCAAATGATGCTGCCAAGCGACAACAGTGGCGGTCCCAACGCGCTGCCAACTCCCTATCGAACAGAAACCATGGTCAATCTTCAGGCGGCAGTTGCGTTGAGTCTCATGCGATCGTTGAGTGAAAACATGGCGGCGCGCCGCGAGCGCTTGAGGTTCTATCAAGATTTCTTGGGTGCCGAGGACCGGTTGGAGCTCATACCGCACCGGCCCGGCTCTGCGTGCCTGACCCTGGTCGTTCGAGTGTTGCCCCGCGGCCATGGCCGGGATTTGGCGGCGGCGTTGATCGCTGCTCTCGGTAAAAGCGGCTACGAGATTCAAGGCAGCTATATCCCGATTCATCTTCTGGGTTGCTTTGACCGGTGCGTCTGGGATCGTCTGCCGAATGCCGATCGCGTTTGGCTCGACCTGATCGAACTTCCGTGCGATCCCGGCGTGAGACTTGAAGACGTGGAAAGGATTTCAACCGTGGTTAAGAAATTCGTGCGTGCGGATACCGATTATCGGCGATCTCGCGCAGGCAGCGGTTTCATAGAGATTTCGAAGAACTAGCGACGCGGAGCGCTTCTGTTTTTCACACCACCATGAAAGACGTCCAGTTCGTTGATACAACGCTGCGCGATGGCCAGCTGAGCTTGTGGGCGCTCGGCATGAAAACCGGCGCGATGCTCGCCATTGCCGAGCAAGTGGATCGGTGCGGTTTTCAGTCGCTGGAGTTTTTCGGATTCGCCGGCTTTATCAAGTACGTTCGCGAACATAAAGAAAATCCTTTCGACTGGATCCGGCTCGGCGCCAAAAAATTTCACCGCACGCGGTTGCGGTATCATGGCGGCCTGGCCTCAGGGTTCGAAAAAGTGCCGCGCTCGGTACGCAAGCTGATGATCGAGCGCATCGTCGCGCACGGCATCACCCTCACGCGCTCATCCGATCCCTGGAACGACTATGAAGCGGCCGTGGTGGAAAACCAAGCCTTGCGCGAGCTCGGCATGGACGTGGTGGTTAACATCATTTACTCCGTTTCGCCGCGCCACAACGACGAATATTATGCCGAGAAAGCGCGCCAGGCGGCGGCGATCAAGCCGTATCGGATCTGCTTCAAAGACGTGGCCGGACTGCTCACGCCCGAACGGACGCGCGCGCTAGTTCGGCTGATCAAGCAAAATATCGGCGACATCCCGCTCGTATTTCACGCCCACTGCAACAACGGTCTGGCACCGTTCAACTATCTCGAAGCACTCGAGCTCGGCGTCAATATTCTTCATACGGCGATTCCGCCGCTCGCCAACGGCTCATCGCAGCCTTCGATATTCAATATCGCCGCTAACGCATCCGCGC
>JAICHC010000665.1 GCA_025922795.1 Candidatus Binatia bacterium
ATTTCGACGTCTTGCACGGCGGCTCGGGCACACTCGAGCCGCTGATGCGCGAAAACATGCTCGAGCCGTTGATGGACTTCGTCATTCTCCCCGAGGTCAAAGACCCCCGCCAGTGGTGGGGCGGCCATATGTGGGAAGACAACGTCGACACCAACCGCTTCATCTATTCCTACTCAGCGGATTTCTCCACTCCGCCATTTTACAATGCCGATCTGATCAAGCCCGACGAGGTGAAGTCTTACGACGACTTTCTGCAGCCCAGGTGGAAAGGCAAGATCGGCTTCTTCGAACCGCGCGTTCCGAGTGCCGGCCAGGGCCTGTGGGGATTTTTGATGAAGATCAAAGGCAAGGAGTATTTGCAGAGGCTCGCGAACCAGGAATTGTTTATCAGCCGCGACGGCAAACAGCTCGCAGACGCTCTGGCCAAGGGCACGCTCGCCTTCAACCTCGGTCAATCGCAGCGCTTCATCGACCCCTACATCAAGGCGGGTATTCCGATCAAGGCGCTGCGCAACATCAAAGAAGGACTCAGCGGCAGCAACGGCTTCGGCACCGTCGCGATCCTGCGCAATTCCGCTCAAGTCAACGCCGCCAAAGTCTATATCAACTGGCTGCTCGGCAAAGAAGGCCAGGATCTCTACAGCCGGGCGCTCACCCAGGGCACGCGCCGCCTCGATGTCGATACCAAGTGGCTGGCCAAGTTAGATTCTGCCGCCGCCAAGGATGTGATGTCGCCGGAAGAGTTCGAGAAAGTCAGGTTTTACGGCGAAGACGTGATTAAAAATTGGCGCAAACCGGGCGGCGAATTCGCGCGCAAGATTCTCAAGTAGGGGCACGGCGCGTGCCGCTGGGCTGCGTACTTCGTTCTGAAATTTACAGAAAATCGCGATGCGCTACGAGCTTTACTATTGGCCGTCGATCCAGGGCCGCGGCGAATTTGTCCGGCTCGCCCTGGAAGATGCCGGCGCGGATTATACCGACATCGCGCGGAAGCCAAAAGGCATGGCGGCGATGATGCGCTTGATGGAAAGCCGCGCGATCGGACAACCGCCGTTCGCGCCGCCTTTTCTGAAATCAGGCAAGTTGGTCATCGCGCAGACCGCAAACATATTGCTTTATCTCGCGCCGCGGCTCGGCCTGGTGCCCATGAACGAAGCCGGCCGGGTCTGGGCGCACCAATTACAACTCACCATCGCCGACTGGGTCGTCGAGACCCATGACACGCACCATCCGATTTCGAGCGGGCTCTATTATGATGAGCAGAAAGCCGCAGCCAAACGCCGAGCCGCCGATTTCACGGCTAATCGCATACCGAAATATCTGGGTTACTTCGATCAAATCCTTAAGCGCAATGCGAAAGGGAGCGAATTTCTTGTCGGCAAAAAAGCTTCCTATGTCGATCTCTCGCTCTTTCAAATGATCGAGGGGCTGCGCTATGCTTTTCCGCGCGCGATGGCGCGACTCGAACCCAAACATCCGCGTGCCACCGCGCTGTACGATCGGATTCTCGCGCGGCCGCGTTTAGCGAAGTACCTGTCTTCGCCGCGGCGCATCCCCTTCAATGAAGACGGCATTTTCCGGCACTACCCGGAGCTGGACGGCTAAAGCAGTGAAGCGTCCTTTTAGAAAATGACGGACCTCGGTCACTCATGAGAAAGTATTAAACCATGGCTGAGAACATGCTGCTCGACGCCGACTCGCATGTCAGCGAGCCTTTGAATCTCTGGCAGGAGCGCTTACCGGTTAGATACCGCGATATCGCGCCGCATATGGAAACCGAATACCAGGGCCGGCCTGGCGCGTGGTGGTTTATCGAACAGGATCGCCCGCCGCATAACGTAATCTTGGGCTTCGGCGCTAATAAGACGCTTGAGGAACTCCAGCAGCTTTTGAAAAATTTTTCCTACGCCGGCGCGCATCGCGGCGGCTGGGATCCCGCCCAGCGTCTCGAAGACATGGATCGGGACGGAGTGGCGGGCGACGTGTTGTATACCACGCTCGGTTTTCGCATGTTCTGGATCAGAGACGCCGGTTTTCAAAGAGCCTGCTTCCACGTTTACAACGATTGGCTCGCCGAGTTTTGTCGCTATTCGCCCAGGCGTCTCAAGGGTCTAGGACTCATTTCGCTTTACGACGCGAAAGCGGCAGCCGAGGACTTAGCGGATTGCGCGAAGAAGGGCTTAGCGGGAGCGGTGGTATGGGCCTCGCCTCCGGAAGAGTTGCCGTTTTACTCGGAGGTCTACGATCCCTTCTGGGCCGCGGCCCAGGAGCTTGCCATGCCGCTCAGCCTCCATGAATTCGCCGGATGGCAATGGGTTGACTGGGACTCCAACGCGCAAAAGAGAACGGTCGGTTTCGCGATCAATTCGCATGAAGTCGAGAAGACTTTCGCCACGTTGATCCTGTCCGGCGTGCTCGAACGCTTTCCCAGCCTGAGAGTCGTGTCCGCGGAATTGAATTGCGGCTGGCTGCCTTTCTTTTTGCGCCGCCTCGATGAGCGTTTTCATGCCCGCGGCGTGCGCTTGGGCGGCAGCGCGTTTGCGACTGAACTCAAGCTCACGCCGAGCCAATACTTCCGCCGCCAGCTCTATGCGACATTTATCGACGACCCATTCGGCATCGCCCATCGCCAGGACATCGGCATCGACAATATACTTTGGTCGTCGGATTTTCCTCACAGCGCGACTTTCTGGCCCCACTCACGAGATAAGATCGCGCAGGACTTCCAGGGCATCAGTGAAGACGATCGGGGAAAAATTCTTTATCAGAACACCGCCGCCCTTTACGGCTTCGACTTGAGCAAGATATCACTCCCGCCGCGTTGAAAAATCCTGTCCCGTTCGCAGGGGTTACTAAGGAGTTCGTTGGTTAGTAGACCTACTGGGACGAAGGGGCGAGTCGTGGA
>JAICHC010000666.1 GCA_025922795.1 Candidatus Binatia bacterium
AGATCCAATTGAGCTGATACGCCGCAAAGACCAACAGCAGCGCCGAGGCGCCGGTTAGGGCCGCGGCCTCGCTGGCTTTTACCGTTCCACGTGGCAATTCCCAGCCCCGGGTGCGCGGGTTGAGAGAGTCAAATTTTTGATCCGCCAAACGATTGAAGCCCATCGCCGCGGTACGGGCGCCGACCATGGCAACCAAGATCCAGAATAGCGCTTGCAAGGTGACCGGATGTTTGGGCCACGCCAAGGCGACCGACGACATGGCGAAGGGTAGGGCGAACACCGTGTGGGAAAAGCGCACTAAGCGCCCGTAATCGATGAGTTTGGATTTTAGCTTTTGGATTTTGGTTTGTGTCAACGCCGGAGGGTTCATAGACCGAGCTTGCCCCATATCGAATCGATATGTTTTTTGGTCTTGTCATCCATCACAATGGGATCCGGCCACTCGCGTTCAAAACCTTCGCTGCGCCATTTGCGGGTGGCATCGACGCCGAGTTTGGAACCGAATCCCAATACCGGCGCCGCGTGATCGAGAACATCGACGGGGCCTTCGACAATCACGGTATCGCGTTTCGGATCGATATGGTTACCGACGATCCAGGTCACCTCGGAGAGATCGTGGATATTGACGTCGTGGTCGACGATGACCAAGGTTTTGGTAAACATCATCTGGCCCAAACCCCACAGCGCATGCATGACCTTGCGTGCGTGGGCCGGGTATTCCTTCTTGATTGCGATAATCGCGAGATTGTGAAACACGCCGTGGACCGGTAGGTTCATATCGACGATCTCAGGTAACGTGACCCGCAGCAGCGGCAGGAACAGGCGTTCGGTCGCCTTGCCCAAATAAGCATCTTCCATCGGCGGCCGACCGACGATGGTCGTTGGATAGATCGGCTGCTTTTTGTGCGTTAGGCAGGTCACGTGAAAAACCGGATATTCGTCCGCGACCGAGTAGAATCCCGTGTGATCGCCGAACGGGCCCTCGCGACGGAGCGGCTCGGCCGGATCGACGTAGCCTTCGATCACGATATCCGAATCTGCCGGGACCTCGACGTCGACGGTAATGCCTTTGACCAGCATGACGCCTTTTTTTCGCAAAAAGCCGGTGAAAAGGATCTCATCGATTTGATCCGGCAACGGTGCGGTCGCGGCGTAAATCATGGCGGGATCCCCGCCCAGACAAACTGCCAGCTCGAGCCGGCCGGCTCGCTCTTTTTGGTGCTGATAGTGACGCGCGCCGACCTTATGGAGGTGCCAGTGCATGCCGGTCGTCCGCTGATCGAAAATTTGCATGCGATAAAGACCAACGTTTCGCGTGGCTTTCACCGGATCTTTGGAAAACACCATCGGCAGCGTAATAAAGGGACCGGCATCACCCGGCCAGCAAGTGAGCACCGGCAGAATATTTAAGTCCGGCTCACGATGGATAATTTCCCGGCACGCTCCGTCATTGACCACTTTCGGCGGAATGCCGGCGAGCTTGATCAGTTGTCCAAGCAGTTGAAACTTATCTTTAAACGATTTCGGCGGTTTGGTTTGTATCAGCTTGGCGATTTCTCCGGCGATGGCTTCGATATCGCTCACGCCGAGAGCCAATGCCATGCGCTTGGACGAACCGAAGGCATTGATCAGCACCGGAATCTGCTTGCCGATGACGTTCTCAAAGAGCAGCGCCGGACCGCCGCTTTTCATTACCCGATCGGCAATCTCGGCGATCTCAAGTTCCGCCTTGACGGGATGCGCGATGCGCCTGAGCTCACCGGTGCGCTCTAAAACTTGAACGAAATCGAACAGGCTGTTGTAGGGCATGTGCTTTCCTGCAAAATCTAAATGAAAAGCAATAATCCGAGCGAAAGTCAGAAGTCAAGCAAGCACTCCTGATCACGCGCTGTCGTCAAGAGTCTCAAAGAGCTACTGTCCAGGAGACCGAACATTCACTGGATACACGCGAGGACGCCTCAAGTCAGGTTTCAATTTACATGAATACCGCAGTCCGTAAAGAGAAGCGCCCGCGAGCGGAACGCCGCCGCGTTGCCGCGGAAGGGGAAAAGACGTCCAACCCACTGGCCAATACGAATACGATTTGGTTCTTGACCATTTTTAGCGGTGCGTTTGTTCTTCGTCTGATTTACCTGACGCAAATTGAATCGATTCCGCTCTTTTATCATCTCGCCGGCGACGGTTGGACGTATGATGACTGGGGGCAACGGATTGCGGCGGGCGATTGGCTGGGAGACAGAGTTTTCTATCAAGCGCCTTTGTATCCGTACTTTCTCGGCGTCCTTCAATTTCTATTCGGCCATAGTCTTTGGCTTGTTCGGATCGTGCAAATTACGCTCGGATCGATTGCATGCGCACTGACTTTTGTGATCGGCGAGAGGCTATTCTCGCGTCGAGCCGGCATCGCGGCGGGCTTGATGCTTGCTTGTTATGCGCCGGCGATCTTTTTCGAGGGCTTGATCGAGAAGAGCGTGCTCGATCTTTTTCTTCTGACGCTGCTACTGTTTATTTTATTTCGAGTCGATGAAGCTCAAGGTTGGCGACGGTGGCTGGGTGCCGGCGTGATCCTCGGGCTGTTCGGCCTTTCGCGCGAGAATGCGCTCATCCTTGCGCCCGTGGTCGCGCTCTCGATCGCGCTGTATTTTTCCGGGTATTCTCGGTCAATCCGGGCGGGTTGGATCGGATTCTTTTTCGCCGGTTTGTTGATCGTGCTTGTTCCGGTGGGTCTGCGCAATCTGATCGTCGGCGGCGAGCTCACCCTCACCACATCCCAGTTCGGACCGAATTTTTTTATCGGCAACAACGCAGCTGCCGACGGTACCTATGGTGCGGTCCGAAAGATAATTGGCGAGCCTCAGCTTGAAGGGTCGGATGCCAGGCGCCTGGCTGAAAAAGCGGTCGGCC
>JAICHC010000667.1 GCA_025922795.1 Candidatus Binatia bacterium
ATATCCTCCGCGTGCACGACGTTGCGGAGACTTCGAAAGCCCTGGGTGTGACCGACGCTATCCGGTTCGGATCTCACTGAGCGACAAGAAACACTGCATGTTGGAACTGATCCAGCCACTTCGCTGGCAAGATCTTCTCGATATCGGGATCATTACATTTCTCGTCTACCGTTCGTTGCAGATCGTGCGCGGCAGCCGCGCCATGCAGATGATCATCGGATTGGCGGTGATTCTTGTGGCCTACGTGTCTTCTCGCGCCCTCGGCCTGTTGACGCTCAACTGGATACTCGACAACTTTTTGGGATCGATTATCTTGGTTATCATCGTCATATTCCAAAGTGATATCCGCCGCGCTCTTACTCAAGTCGGCAGCGCACCGCTATTTGCCGCCGCCGAGCGCATGGTGCAACACAGCGAGGATATCGTCGACGAAGTTGTTCAGGCGTCGATGGCGCTGGCCGAAAAGAAAGTCGGCGCGCTGATCGCGATCGAGCGCGAAGTCGGCCTTAACGAATACATGGAGATCGGCACCCGGCTCGATGCCCGGGTCAGCCGGGAGCTGGTCGAGAGCGTTTTTCTGCCGCATTCACCCATTCATGACGGCGCACTGGTGATTCAAAAGGGCCGGGTCTCGGCGGTGCGTTGCCTGCTGCCGTTAAGCAGCAATCCTAATCTACGCAAAACCTGGGGCACGCGTCATCGCGCCGCTCTCGGCGTCACCGAGGAGACCGACGCGGTTGCCATTGTGGTTTCCGAGCAAGAAGGAACAGCGGCGCTGGTGGTCGGCGGTAATGTGACCGAGAACATCGACGGAGTCAGAATGCGCTCGGCGCTGAGCGATCTGCTGAAGGGATGAAACAGTTCTGGGAAAAGATCGTCTCGTTGGCGGGTAGCAACTTCGGTCTAAAGGCGCTCGCGCTGATCATCGCCCTGGGACTGTGGGTCGCGGGCCATCGCGATACTGAGCGGGCAATCGAAGTTCCGCTCGAGTTCCGCAACATCCCGTCCGATCTAATGGTCATGGACAATCGCCTCGATTACGTAGTTTTGCGCCTCATGGGGCCGCGCACGGTGGTTTCGACACTCGACGCCGAAAACCTGAAACTCTCATTAGATCTCGACGGCGCCAAATCCGGTTCGTTGAGCTATCCGTTGACGCCCAATGACTTCTCCGTCCCGCGCGGCGTCACGGTCGCGCGCATCACTCCGCCGGTGATACATTTGAGACTTGAACCCGTGGCCAAACGCACGTTGCCGGTCTCAGTGCGGGTTTCGGGTAAGCCGATGGCGGGCTTCCGCATCGCGCACATCCATGTGCAACCGGAGAATGTTTCAGTGCAGGGACCGGCCGAAGAAGTGCGCCGTTTGGCGGCCATCGAGACCGTGGCGATCGACGTGGAGGAAAGCCGGAGTGGTATCAAGCGCAGAGTGCGCTTGTCCAATGACGGCAAACCCCTATCGATCATTCCGGACCAGGTGGAGGTCGCGATCACGATCGAAGAAGAGCAGGTCACACGCGAATTTGACAGCATCGAGGTTCACGCGAAAGATTTTAAAGGCGCTTACACCGTGACGCCGCAGTCGGTTTATCTGCGAGTGACCGGACCGAAAAGCGCGGTCGAAAAATTGCATTTGACTTCGGCGGAAGTCTATTTGAATTTAAAAGGACTGCCGGTCGGCGAACATCAGGTGGCGCTCGATTCGATTTTACCGGCAGAGGTCCAGGTCGTTGAGCAAAAGCCGCAGCGCTTTCGCGTGCGGATTACCAAGCCGGACGAGTGATTCTGTTTTTCGAAGGAGAGTCCCGCAATGATTCAGCCGCAAGCGAAGAACAAGCCGTCTATCCGCCATCTGTTCGGCACCGATGGCGTGCGCGGCGTCGCCAATCAGGAACCGATGACCTCGGAAATTGCGTTAAAGCTCGGCCGCGCCATCGCCAAGGTGCTGCACGAGTTGAATTTTGCCGATCCTGGGGGTCGCGGTCGCGTACCGTCGTTTTCGCGCAAGAACGACGAAAATGGCAAACACCGCTACAAGATCCTGATCGGTAAGGATACGCGCCTTTCCGGTTACATGCTGGAAACCGCCTTGGCCTCCGGGATCGTCTCGATGGGGGCGGATGTTTTGCTGGTGGGACCGCTGCCGACCCCGGGCGTGGCGTTCTTGACCCGCAGCATGCGCGCGGACGCAGGCGTGGTCATTTCGGCGTCCCACAACCCCTATCAGGACAACGGCATCAAATTTTTTTCCTGGGATGGATTCAAGCTGCCGGACGAAGTCGAAGCGCGTATGGAAGAAATGATTGCCAGCGGGGAGACCGAGGAGGCGAGACCCACCGCTTCGGAGATCGGCAAGGCTTTTCGTGTCTCCGACGCGGTCGGCAGATACAATGTTTTTCTGAAAAACAGCTTTCCGCGACACCTGACTTTGGAGGGTTTGAAGATCGTCGTCGACTGCGGTCATGGCGCGGCGTACAAAGTCGTTCCCGAGGTTTTGTCCGAATTGGGCGCGGAGGTCCTGCCAATCGGCGTACAACCGGATGGCGAGAACATCAACCGGCGCTGCGGCGCACTTTATCCGGAAACGGCGCGTGAGCTCCTGCTCCATGAAGCGGCCGATTTTGCCGTCTCGTTGGATGGCGACGCCGACCGGGCGGTCTTCATCGATGAGACCGGCGAGATTCTTGACGGCGATCAAGTCATGGCAATTTCTGCGCTGGACATGAAGCGCAAGGGTACTTTAAAGGGTTCGGGGGTAGTCGCTACAGTGATGAGTAATTTGGGGCTTGAGTTGGCGATGCGACAGGCAGGTCTGGATGTCGTCCGGACGCAGGTCGGCGACCGTTACGTAGTCGAGAGGATGCTCGCCGACAGTTACAATCTCGGCGGCGAGCAGTCCGGCCA